>BTTC01000001.1:0-27902 GCA_036244935.1 bacterium
CTGGAACATCTATCGTATCCGCTAAAACCTAAAACGCTATAAAGCATATTGCTTTACCATGAATACGATGCACACGCGTAATGTCTTGATATTAAGGCCTGCTGGAACATCTATCGTATCCGCTAAAACCTAAAACGCTATAAGAGGCCAATCGGTAAATAAACAAAGCCTCGACAATAGTGGAAACTATCTACGTTAGCGGCTATCTTCGATTGAAAGGCCTTCTTCCACCACCACCGCCTCTTCCGCCGCCGCCTCTATTTTCTTTCGGGCGCGCCTTGTCCACCCTGATGGTTCGGCCATCCAATTCGTGTCCGTTCATCTTTTGTATGGCGTCATCGGCTTCTTCGTCGGTAGCCATTTCTACGAAGCCAAATCCTTTGGACCGGCCGTCGTGAGGGTCTGTCACAATCTTGACTGATTCCACGGTACCGGATTGGGCGAAGAGATCCCTCAATGAATCCTCCTGGGCAGAAAAAGGGATGTTGCCTACGTAAAGTTTACAAGTCATCAAGAACCTCCAGTTGATTCCAGACCAATGAAGTTGAAATCCCAGAACACCACGCCCTGAGTTCCACCTTCCGAATCCGGAATCCAATATAAATTAAAACATCCGGTATAAATTAAACACCGTGAAAACACTTTTTTAAAAAACGGCTCGCCTCTCATCAGGTGGATAAACATCTTCATTAATTATTTGGGTCTCTTCACCTTTTATACTTAAATAGTCCGATTTTAGCAATAAAAAAAGCGCTGTCAAAATCCGTTTTTTCGCGGTGAACGGTTGAGTGACGGCGAAAATTTTTCAACCTCGCGGTTTGGCGCGTAAATAACCGGCCAGAACAAAAAAGGCGCATAAGTACGTAAAAAAATCACCGAAACGCCCGTAAAAGGTGTTTTGCGTTTGCGGCGGTGGTATCGTCAGAACATCCGATACGCGCGTCGTTTCAAAAAGCCGCGTGGTTTTTTTTATTTTTCCCGTGGCGGTTACGAAACCGGATATTCCCGTGTTCGCCGCACGCACAATCGGAACCCGGTTTTCAACGGCTCGGAAAGGCAGCGACATCATGTGCTGAGCCGACGCGCCGCCCTTGCCGAACCAGGCATCGTTCGTGATGTTGACTATCATTTCGGCGCCGTTGCGGACGAAGGAACGTACATACCCGGAAAAGATGATTTCGTAACAAATCTGGATTCCAACGGAGACATCTTTAATTTTTACCGGTATTGCCCTATGGCCGGGTTTGATATCCTCCCTTACGGCGTCGGTCATCTTGTTAACGAAGAAAAGCAGCCGCCTTAAAGGTACGTATTCACCGAAAGGCACGAGGTGCATCTTGTTGTAATAAACGATCCTGTTTTTTTCAGGCGTTACCACGTATGCGCGGTTAAAATAGCTCCTCCGCATTTCCCTTTTTGCGCCGTCATCAATGGCCGAGCCGGTACGCTCCAGTCCCAACCCGCCGAATATCAGCGTTGTGGACGACTCCCGCACCAGCCGGTCGAGCCTTTTGGTGGCATCCGCATCAATGCCGTAGTAAAACGGCATCGCGGTCTCCGGCCATACCACAAGATCGGGGCTTTCTTTTGCAGCCTCACGCGTAAGCCTGAAGTACTTGTTTATTACCTGCTCCCGGTACCGCCGGTTCCATTTGATCCCCTGGTTTACGTTTCCCTGTATAACGGCGATTTTAATCTCCCGCCCGGCCAGCGCCTCAATTCTTTTTACCTCCATACCGCCCCATACGACGTTAACGACGGCAAGCCCTATGGCGGCGGCTGGAAGTCCGACGGCGCGGCCGCCGCTTGCGTACCCGCGTATTGCGTAAACAATCGAGGCGTTCACAAGCACAATAAGGAAGGTAACTCCCGCCGTTCCGGTTATGGACGCTATCTGTATGACCGGCGGATTGGCGTACTGCGAATGCGCGAGCAGCGCCCAGGGCAGTCCGGTAAGGAGGCGCGCTCTTACGTATTCCAGAATTACAAACACGAAAGGTGATATGAATATCCCTTCCGGCGCGCGGCCAGCGCGCGCTGCGCCCCACGCGAAAATCGCCATATACAGCGCAAGGTAAAAAACAAGCAGCAGCGTAAGCAGGATGCATAGCAGCGCCGGTATGTGGCCGTAAACGGATAGTACGTTAAAAATCCACGGCATTACGCCGCCGAAGCAGATAACGCCCGTACAAAATCCCTGCTTTAACGCAACCAACCGGGTGTGGTTTTTCACGGCGGTTAAAAGCGGTACCAACGATACCCACGCCAGTATATGTATGTTGAAAGGCGGGAATATCAATACCAGCAGTACGCCGGAAAACGCCGGAAGAAAATACGGCCTTAAAAATGTTAAATTAAATAGCTTCATACGCTGCACAATGTTAGATTATTAGCCTAAAACTATCCAGACAGTTTTAGACTGTCCAGATAGCTTTAGACTACTTGGGTAGCTTTAGGCTATCCGGATAGAAACGGGGATTTTGCGAATCTGAGGAATACTTGAGGAATATGGAAACTATAACGACACTTGGCGATAAACTGAAAAGGGAACGCGAGGTGAGGGGCGTCACGCTGGATGAGATATCCCAGGCCACGAATATTCGTACCAGTTTCCTGAGCGCGATGGAGGGAAACGATTTTCTAACTCTTCCCGGACCGGTATTCGTAACCGGCTTTCTGCGTTCGTACTCCGCCCACCTGGGACTGGATGCGGACAAGATAGTCGCCGAATACGAATCTCTGGGGATTGCAGACCCGGACGAGCTCTATCCATCGCCAACGGAAAACATAGAAAATGACAGGTTCTCCATCGCAGCTGTTATCGCCGTGCTTGTTTTGATGCTGGCGGGGTACCTCATATACACCAACTGGCCGAATCGTGAAGAACCGGAAAAACCGCATTCCATAACGGAAAAAGCGAAAGAACCTATCATGATGGAATCTCAACCGCAGGAAAACCCGCACCAGGACGCCGTCGAAAATGAGGTTTCAGAGCCGGAACAAACTATCCAAACGGTTCCGGCCAGTGAAATGATGCCGGAAGATACCGCGCCAAAACCGGCGCAGGCAGCCGAACCGGCAATTGCCTCGGCGAAAACTGCGGCAAAGCCGGAGAGCGCTTCTTTGGTCGAAGCGAAAATCTCACCGGCAAAACCGGGTACATCGTCTGTAACCCGCAAAAGTAAAAAGACAAGCCTTAACAATGGATACAAATACCGGCTGGTGATAACCGCCGAAAGTGAAGACGTATGGGTTCTGGTAGACGTGGATAACGAGGTAACGCACGACCTTTTTGTCCGTACGGACAGGCCGGTCGTCTTGCGCGCCAACAAGAGTTTTATATTAACTTCCGGCAACGCCAAAAGCATGAAGCTAAGACTTAACGGGAAACCGATGAATTTCAAGATGCCGCGCGGCAATGTAATCAGGAAATGGTCGATACCACTGCCCGGATGAAGCGCAGGCGCCGTAAACGGATCGCAGGCGCGGCTTTTTTTAATGCGTCCGCCGCTGCCGCGTAGCACATAGAAAGGTACGTTGCGCTCCGCGACTGCGAAACAGGTTCTCGGTATTATAGGCCATCCTGTCGGCCACACCCTTTCGCCTCTTATGCACAACTACGCCGCCGAGCTGCTGGGCCTGGATTACGTTTATGTTTCGTTCGACGTTCACCCCGATAACCTGCGGAAAATTTTTAACGGCGTCAGGGGGCTAGGCATAAAGGGACTTAACGTAACCGTTCCCCACAAGGAGAAGGTAATTCCTTTTCTGGACCGGGTCGAGGAGGATGCCTCCATCATGGGCGCGGTGAATACCATAACTCTTGACAACGGCTGCCTGGTTGGCGCAAACACGGACGGTACCGGTTTTATTAAATCTATTGCCGCCGAAGGGCTTGACCCCAACGGCAAAAAAGTTGCCATAGTAGGCGCCGGAGGTTCCGCCCGCGCCATAGGCGTAGCGCTTTGCCGCGCCGGAGCTTCCAGTATTACGGTTATTAACCGCTCCGCTTCGCGCGGCAAGCGGCTTGCCAGACATCTTTCAAAGCTGGGGGATGTATCGTTCGTTGCGTCCGATTCGGAATCGGAAAGGGTCAAGGAGGCGACTTACGCAAGCGATCTTATAGTGCAAACTACCCCGTGTGGTATGAAACGTACGGACCCCCTTCCCGCCGAGCAGGTCGCTTTCCGTAAGGGCCAGCTTCTGTGTGATATAATTTACACGATTGAGACCCCATTCATGAAAAAAGCAAGATCCATGGGCGCTCGCGCCATAAACGGGTTGGGGATGCTTGTCTGCCAAGGCAGTGAATCCTTCAGGATATGGACCGGACATTCCTTTCCGGAAAAAGAAATCCTTGGGTTTTTGAAACGTATTTTGTCAAAAGGCGGGTAACGTGGCGAAGATCGACGCATTTTTCAAACTGATGAACGAGCAGGGGGCATCAGACCTTCATCTTGTCGCGGGCAAACAGCCGGTACTTCGCATCCACGGCGACATGGAAAGAATCAAGTACAAAACTCTTTCCAACGATGAACTCAAAGCGATGCTTTACGAAATCGCCCCGGAAGAAAAGGTAAAGGAGTTCGAAGAAAGCGGCGATATCGATTTCGGATACGAAATACCGGGCCTTGCCCGTTATCGTTCTAACTTCTTCATGCAAAAAGAGGGCGTGGGCGCCGTTTTCCGAGAGATACCCAGCAAGATACTGACAGCCGACGAGCTAGGTCTGCCGCCGATACTGAAGAAATTGGCGATGATTCAAAAAGGACTGGTCCTGGTTACCGGTCCCACGGGGTCGGGCAAATCCACGACGCTTGCGGCTATCATCGACCATGCGAACAAGGAACGGAAAGACCACATATTGACAATCGAGGACCCGATAGAGTTTGTTCACCAAAGCCAGGGCTGCGTTATAAATCACCGCGAGGTGGGTCTGCACACAAAATCCTTCGCGGCCGCGCTGCGCGGCGCACTGCGCGAAGACCCGGACATCATACTGGTGGGTGAAATGCGCGATCTTGAAACCATCATGCTTGCGCTGGAGGCGGCGGCCACGGGCCATCTCGTTTTCGGAACTCTGCATACGCAATCGGCGGCGAAAACGGTCGACCGCGTTATAGACGTTTTTCCGGCTAACCAGCAGGCGCAAGTCCGCACCACGCTATCGGAAGCGTTGAAGGGCGTCGTGGCGCAAAACCTTTTTAAGCGCGCAGATAAAAAAGGACGCTGCGCCGCGCTGGAGATACTGGTTGTCACCCCGGCGGTGGCGAACCTGATCCGCGAAGGAAAAACCTTCCAGATACCGTCCGCAATCCAGACCGGCAAAAAATACGGCATGGTGTCGCTGGATGACGCCATACTCGAGGTGCTGCAAAAGGGATGGATAACTTCCGAGGAAGCATACGACAAGGCGGTCGAAAAACAGCGCTTCCTGCAGTTCCTCAAAGAACCGCCGGACGAATGGAGATGATCGGGCCGAGCTTGTTGTGGTTCGATCCTTCGGCGGGCTCAGGATGACAGCTCACCATGACAAGCATTAAAGCATATTGCTTTACCATGAATACGATGCACATGCGTAATGTCTTGATATTCAGACCTGTTAGAGTATCTATCGTATCTGCCAGAGCTTGAAACGCTATAATTTTGGCAGCAGTAATTCTATGAGTTTTTCCGCAGGTCTTTCCTGCCGATTGAATACGCATTTGCCTGTCTTTTTGCCTTGACGGGTTTTTCTGCGCGGTAGATCACCGTCTCCTTGTAAAGCAGCGCGCCGTTTTGGTCGATCAAGGTAAAATCACTCATCATGTAGTCCGTTTCGATAAACCACCTGCCGGTTATCGTCCGCTTGCCGCTCGACTTTGTAAATTTATACAGGTTGCTGTTAACCATCGTTCCCCGCGTGTATTCCGCCACCGTTTGCATTTTATCGTTCACAACTACGCTGGCCACGTCAACGCCGGTGCGGACGATTTTCACCGTTACATCCGGCGCTGCTTTTTTTCTTACAAAATTTTTTATTTCAATCACCACTACCTGATCCTGGCTAAAAACCGACACAAGACTCCTGAATCGGCGCAGTCTTACCGGAGGAGTTGCCTTGACGTTGTATTCATAGGCGGTCGCTTCAAAAACCCTGTTCTTTCGCGATGCGTCCGCGCCCGGCGACGTTACGCAGGAAAATAATGAAACGAAAACCAGTAACGACAAAATTCGATAGCGCATCAGTTCGAATCGACACGCCCATGAATAAAGCGGTTTTCGTAATAATCCTCCCTTTGCGGCGAGCACAATGGGAGGTGGCTGCCGCAGGCAGTCGGGGTTTTCTATAACGCTTGTCATGGTGAGCTGTCATCCTGAGCCCGCCGAAGGATCGAACCACGACAAGCTGAGAGAACGCCCTTCGACAAGCTCAGGGTGACAACAGGGAACCCCACCCCTTTTGTTCCCCTCCCCGAGAACTTTCGGGGAGGGGATGTTTGCCCTGAGTCAAATTTCGTTGGCATTAGCAAATTTGGAATTTTCAAACTGATACACTACATGGAATTCGGGCAGTTGGTCTTTTTGTTTTCACTATGGATATAATATACTCTACTCCAGATGCAGTTGCCGCATAAAGCCTTGCCGACCCTTAACCCGAACGTAAAACAAAACCTTAAATTGTGAGAGTGTTAAATGGTACGTATACGTGTTCTGTCCGAACCCATTGAGAAAATAAAAACCGAGGCCCTGGCGCTGTTTCTTTTTGAAGACGGCAAACCCGCCGCCGCGCAAAAGGCAATTGATAAAAAGCTGGGCGGCCGTATTTCCACCCTGATAAGGAAAAAGAAATTCATCCCGAAAAAATCTTCCACGCGCGTAATTGAAACGCTGGGAAGGCTTGAAGCTGATACCGTTTTGCTGGTGGGTCTGGGCAAGAAAAAAGATTTTACCCTGGAAATCCTGCGCCGGGCATCCGCAAAGGCGGCAACAACGCTGCGCCGCCTGGGTGCGGGTAGTTTTTCGCTGTCGGTTGAGGAGTTTGCCGATAAAAAACAAAACGAAGAGGCGATGGCGCGGGCCGCGTCGGAAGGTATTATTCTTTCGCTTTACAGGTACACCGAGTATCTGGGGAAAAAACCCGACAACGATGCCGGCGATATACGTTACGTGGCGTTTGCCCAAAAAAAATCAGCGGTTTCAAGCGTCAAATCCGCCGTGGCCGCCGCGCAAAAAATATGCCGTGCGGTATTTCTGGCGCGCGATCTGCAGAACCATCCGGCTAATAAAGCCACACCTTCTTTCATTGCGGAAAAGGCAAGGAGTATCTGCAGGGAAGTCGGTATGCGCTGCCGCGTCTTGAACAAAAACGAGATAGAACGATTGAAGATGGGCGCTTTCCTTTCCGTCGCGCAAGGCAGCGCGCAGCCTCCGAAGTTCATAGTCATGGAACACATGAAAGGCAAAAAAAACGAAAAACCGGTCGTGTTCGTGGGCAAGGGGCTGACGTTCGACAGCGGCGGCATATCCATAAAACCTTCGCAGAACATGGATGAGATGAAGTTCGATATGAGCGGCGCGGCGACGGTGATCGGCGCCATGTACGCCATAGGGCTTTTGAAGCTGAAAAAAAACGTGGTCGGTCTCGTTGCCGCCACGGAGAACATGCCCGGCGGAAAAGCTGTAAAACCGGGCGACATCGTGCGCGCCATGTCCGGCAAAACGATTGAAGTTCTGAATACGGACGCGGAGGGACGGCTTGTGCTTGCAGACGCGCTTCACTACGCAAAAAAATACAAGCCGTCGGTGGTAATCGATCTGGCGACCCTGACCGGGTCGTGCCTGGTTGCGCTGGGTACATTTGCCAGCGGGCTTTTAGGCAACGATCAAAAGCTGATGGACACTTTGCAAAAGGCGGGCGAGCGCACGGGCGAACGGTGCTGGCCGCTGCCGCTGTGGGATGAATACGGCGAATTGATTAAAAGCAAGGTGGCCGATCTTAAAAACATCGGCGGGCGCTATGGAGGTACCATAACGGCGGCGGCGTTCCTCAAGGAATTCACGGACTACCCGTGGGCTCATCTCGACATCGCGGGGACGGCGTTTTCCCCAAAACCGCAGTCGTCTTACGTGCCTGCCGGGGGCGCGGGTTTCGGTGTACGGCAGCTTGTCGATTTTTTGATGCATCGATAAAAAGTTTCACGCCTGCCGCAGCGCGCGATTCCAATCGGGCTGCTGAATCTCTTGGCGTTATAATTGCGCTCCCCTCGTCGGCGGCATAGGCATCCGTATCCGCGATAGATCATGCAATAAGGTTAAAAATATTGTAGATTCTATCGGGCGGATAATATTTGTAAAATGCTATGGAAGTATCTTGAAAGTCCGGTGAGGCGGAGCTGCGTCGTTGCGGAGATTACAAAGCGTAACGTGCGCGTAATCGGCCTCACAAAAAACAATGGGGGCGTTATCGTCGACGGCTTCGGCGAAGCCGCTATTGCTGCTGCGGTTGTTGTACAAAATTCTCCTTCACTGGAAACAGCGGAAGCGATAAAAAAGATCTGCGGTCAAAACCGTTTGCGGAGCAAAACGTTAATCAGCCTTACGCCCGGCGATGAAGTATTTATTCGACGGGTGGAGATGCCGAAGATGGACAAGAAAGAACTTGTGAGTTCGCTGCGTTTCAGCGAACGCGACGCTCTACCCTACCCGGTGGAATCGGCCTACATCGACGCATGGCTGCTTGATGACGCCCCGGGCGACCGTGGCCGTCGTATAAAAGGGAGGCATCCACCCCCCGAACGTTTTGATTGTCCGGGCGACCGGGGCCGTCGTATAAAAGTGTTGATGGCCGCCATGGAATATTCAGATATAAAGAGGCTTAATGAAATATTCGACGCCGCACGCCTGCGCCATACGGCAATATCCGCCGTGCCCGCGGCTCTTGCGGCGGTTATCGCCGAATCGAAAACTATGGATAAATCGCTTCCCGTGCCGGTGGTTTACGTTGGCGGTTCCGTAACCGGCGTTTATGTTTTCCACGAAGATTCTATTGTGTTTTCGCGCGTAATCAACATTGGAAGCGATGGTTTTAACCATGAAGCGGCAACGGGATATTCCACGCCCGAAGAAACCTTCAACCCGAATATTCTGGCGGCTGAAATTCTGGACAAACCGTACGGCGCGCCGAAGAAAGCGGCCCCTCAACCGGCGTGGCCGGAACCGGCGCGGTCGCAGCTGGATAAAATTGCAGCGGAAGTTGGTCGATCCATAGAATATTTTATGGAAGAAAACCGCGTTGATGATCTTCCTCCCATCCGGCTGGTCGGCTCCGTCGCGTTTTTGCCGTACGTTGCGAAACGGCTTGAAAACACGTTGAAATACGAATTCAGAATTTACAATCCGTTCGATGATTTCGTTACGGCCCCAAAATACGATATAAAATCTTTAAGGGAAAAAGGGCCCGAACTCACAGTTTTGATCGGCGCGGCGCTTGACCGGGGCCGCAGGCTTAACCTGCTGCCCGTACAGTCGCGTCATTCTTTCAAAACGGTAATCAGACGAATAATACCTTTCGCGGCGGCGGCGGGATACCTGCTATTCCTGTTATTGCTGCATAATGCCGGATCGCGCTATCTAAAAAATCTTGAAAGCCGGATAGCCGATATGGAAAACGTTACCTCAAATATACAGACGGAAAAAACGGCGGGATTTTTAATCGAAAACGAGACCGCAAAACTCGCAAGCCGGATCAGTACCGTAAAGGCGCGGATGAAGATATATCCCGAATTGAATGGGAACTCGATCGACTGGAAAGACCTCCATAAAGAGATCGGCGATTTACTGCCCTCCGGTATCGCGCTTGAGGAGATCCAGATTTCCTTCAGGAATCCACAGGAACGCGAGGCGGATGGAAACGCATATTCAGGGCAAATTGTTTTAAGGGGAAAAGTACGCGGCAGCCCCAACCGGCAGTTGCGCGGTTTGCGGTCATTCCTTGAAAAAATGCGGGCATCCCCGTGGTTCGAACGCGCTTCGCTTTTGTCGTCCATACGGAAGGATCGTCCGGGAAATAAAATGGGAACGCTGCTTTTTTTCACCATGACCGCGGATTTGAAAGGGAGATGATGACAAAAATAGTTAAAAACCGGCTGTACAACCTGTCATCGCGCGAAAAGAATCTGATGATTTTAACGGGAGCGGTTGCGTTTACGTATTTGGTTTACGCCGCTTTTTTTCAGTCGCAGTTTGCGGAGACAAGACACGCGCAAAAAACGCTGTCCGCTCTCAATACAACCATCCAGATGGCGGAAGAAAAGCGCGGCGAACTTTTGGAAACAACGATAAAACTGCAGCAGGCGCAAAAAGAGCTTAAAGAATATGAGCGCAAGGAAAAAAAACTGAAAGAAAACCTCATGGCGCGCGATCATATCGGCAGCGTGCTGAAAAGCCTTGAGATGACCGCCCGGCAGATGCCCATACGGCTGCTTGAACTGAATTCCAATACCGTAATGGTGGAAAAAAAATCGGATGAGTACGGCGGCGATGCGGACAAGGTTAATATCCGTTACGTAAAAAACGAAATCAAACTGAAATACCGCTCGCAATACTCCTCCGGCGTCGACTACCTCGCAAAACTGCTTGAACTGCCGTATGCCGTATCAATCCTGTCGGTGAAGATGTTTTCTTCAAACGGCTCCGAAAGGAAAGCCGGCAGGGAAGCAGGTTCAAAAACAGCGCGCGGCGTCATATCCGTCATAGAGATGGAGATATACTCACGGTGATTGCGCGCATCTTCTTGGTACTTTCCCTATCTGCGGGCGTAAGTAATTCCTCGTATGGCACGGAAATTGACCTTTCAAAACTGCGCAACCCTTTTGAGTTCGGCAAAGCAAGGCCGGCGGTAAAGAAAAGGAAAATGCAAAAAAAGAAAAAAATAGCGGGGATGATAATAATAAAGGGGGACCAGACAGTGGCGATGATAAACGGAAAAACTTACCGGGTTGGCGATACCTTCGACGGATCACAAATAATATCAATAAGTTTAGAGTTTCTGGAACTTTCTTCAGAAATCTCCGAAAAGAGGATATACCTGAAATGACCCTGCATTATATTTCCGTACGTTTTGTTGGCGGATTACTTTTGGCGCTTTTGGCCGGTTCGTGCGCCAGTGTAAATCAGGGTACAAAACCTGCTGCCGAACCTACAAAAAACAAGGGGAAACTTTACGCATCTGCGGACAAAAGCCGTCCCGCACCCGAAGAACCGGCAGTCGGCCAAGTACAAAAATTTCAGTTAAAGAAACCCGCCAACCACCCGGCTGCGCAAGAACCGATACCAAAAGAAAATCTTTACTCGGTAAACTTCAGGGAAATCAAACTGGGTTCGGTAATAAGGATGCTGAGCGACGGCGGAAAAAATTTCCGTTACATACTGTACCCCGATGCGGCTGGGCGGAAGGTTTCCGATTTAAAACTTGAGGGCATAACATGGCGTGAAGCGCTTGATGTCGTCATCAGGCTTTACAACCTCACGGAAGAAAAGAAAAACGGCCTTATTATCATCAACACGCGCGACGGCTTCGTGAAGGATAAGGAGTTTGAGGCGCAGCGCGCCAAGCTGCGGTTCGCCGGTATGAGGAGGTCGCGTTCCTTCCGGCTCAAATACACGCAGCCCGACGAAGTGAAGAAATATCTGGGGAAGATGTTCCGCGAAGAAAACCGTTATGGCGGCGGCAAATCAGGATCGGCATCCAACTCAAGGACGGATTTGGGCAATATCACGTTCAGCGTTTTCCCGAAGGCTTCCATGATTACCGCTTACGGCCCGCAATCCATGCTGGACGAGGTGGAAAAACGGATCGCGGAAATAGACGTGCCTCAAAAACAGATATTCATAGAATCGCGGATTGTGGATATTTCAAGAAACCACTCCCGCTCGCTGGGGATTCAATGGGGAGGATACCACAACGCCAGCAATCAATTCCCTTATTCAGGGTCCGTTAATCTTTCGGGCAGCGCGGATACCGCGTCGGACGCAACCTTCGGATACATTGTCAACCAACCCGCCACGGACCAAACTCAGTCCGGCGTTATTTCCACGGCCCTCAACATAGCGGTGCAGGATATTACGGGAACAAAACTGCTCAACATGAGACTTTCCGCTCTTGAGCGGGCGGGTAAAAGCAAAACTCTTTCAAACCCCAAAGTGACGACGATCAACGGCGTAAAGGCGAAAATAGAAAGCGGCAGGGAAATACCCTACCAGACCACCTCCCAATACGGTACGCAGACCCAGTTCAAAAAGGCGGTAATATCGCTTGAGGTAACGCCGTTCATAACGCCCGACAACCGGATAAACCTGAAGATAATAGCAAAAAAGCAGGACGCCGATTTCATTAACCAGGTTCAGGACGTACCTTCGATCCTGACCCGCACCATAGAAACAAACATTGTCGTGTCCGACGGCGGCACCGCAGTTTTGGGCGGCCTGTTTGAAAACGTTAAGACGAACAGCGATACGGGAACGCCCGGACTTTCCAGAATCCCCATCATCGGCTGGCTTTTCAAAAGCAACGATAAAACGGATAACGAAAAGGAGTTCCTGATATTCATAACGCCGAAAATAATTGATGGAAACATATCGTAACGTAAACCACCACATAATTTCGTTACCCCTCACGGCCTGCATGATGATATTATCTAAAAGAACCGGCGGGTAAATGAAATAAAACACTGGTTTACCAGTTGGATATTTAACCGGTACGGCTCTTGTTACAGCCGGTTGCGCGCTATGAAACGTGGAGGATTCTTTTAAAGTGGCGGAAAACGAACAAACCCAGACAAGTCAAAAAGCCGACAACGACGGCGTGAAAGTTACTCCCCTGTCACTGCCGCTGGATAAGGATACGACGACGCTGCCGAACATATCGAGCATAAACGACGTGGACGACGCAACGCCGCAACAGGCGGAATCCAGGCCGAAGCGGGTATCTCAAAAGGAGTTCATCGAAAAGGTTTTAAAACGCGTTGAAGAACGGATATCACAACGGCGCGGGCGGCGCAGTTGGCTCCCGGGTTTTTGGATAGTTTTTTTAACGCTTTTTCTGGCTCCGTTTTTCTTTCGGGCCGGAAACGACATCTACGATACGCTCAGATCAAAACTCTCTTTTTACATGGGAAGTTACGGGTTGTTTTACAAGCCTGATTCCGCAAAAAACTCGACGGTAAATACCGTGACGGATGGAACAATCGCCGAGAACCTCAACGAGCTGATAAAACAACAGCAAAAAATCATGAAAAACTATCCCCGCAAGGTTATTGTCATTCATCCAGAACGTATGGGCGTATTTTCCCTCAAAAGGGAAAAGAAAAGACTATACGAACTGAGTGGACTGGACATCGACGATCCCGTAAAAGGCTCGGACATAATAGAAAAAATCAATTCGGTAGAAATTCTCGTGCTTATGATGGAATCGTTTGACCGCATCATAGATAATGCAAAAGGAGAATCGGTTTCAAAGTTCCATATTAAAAACGCTGTCGAGGGAAAACGAAAGGCGATAAAAAGGATACGGAAACTCAGATAACTCCCGGCATAGCGGATTTCAACTCCGTTTATATATAAGGTTCATGGCCCAAAAAACCGGTTTCATGCAAAAGGAACATGAAGAAAACCTTCACCGAAAATTTTTTTATTGTCTTCATGGCCTTTCTTATCCTTGCGGTTTTCTATAGTAAAGTGCGGCGGCAATCCGCGCAGGCCAACCTTAAAACGGGCATCGTACTTAACGAAAAAAATTCCCTTGCGGCAATAGAGGTGCTGCAAAACGGGATTAAAAAAAACCCTGACCACTATCTTCTGTATCTGAACCTTGCAAAAAGTCTGCAAAAAAAGGCTTTCGCCGAACTTGCGGAAGGCAAGGACGCGAAAATGACGCTGCTCGAAGCGCGCCGGAATCTTAAACGCGCGCTGGCGCTGCGCTTCGACGGCGCCGCTCACCAACTTCTTGGATATAACTACGAGTTGGAAGGAAAGATCAATTCCGCCTTGGCGCATTACAACATAAGTTTTTTCTTTTCGCAAAATGAAAGCGGGCTTGAGCGGTGGGAAGGATTGCGCGAACGCCAGTCGAAAGCGGCGGAAAAGTTCTTCCGGTTTAATTCCACCGGCATAGCATTGATAATGGTCTATAATGCCGTCTCTGGATATAAACGTGAACCGGCCAGAACCCCTGCGGAAGTCTTTATAAAAAAATTCTTTCTTTCCACGCCGCCGGACGAGTGGTTGTCGATCGAGCCGGAAAAAGGCAATCGGAATCTTAAAAAACTTTTCCTTACTCTGAAAGAGGGCGAAAGAAAAAATCTTAACCGCGCCTTTGAAAATGCCGGGTTCGGGTTCCTTGCGCGTTTTTTGGATTCCTCCGCATAAATGCTGAACTACCGGCGGATTCACGACTACCTTCTGATGTTCCTGCTTGCCGCGTCGCCGCTGCTTTATTTCCCGCACGGCGCGGAGCCGTTCAGACCTCTGCGCGAGGCGCTGTTTCAAATGGTGATGACTTTAATAATGGTTTTATTCGTGCTGCGGGGCTGGAGATGGAAAAACGAACATGAAAATAAAAAAATCGTACTCCCCAAAGCGGTCCACACGCTTATAAGCATTTATGGGGTTTCCGTTATCGCAGTTATGCTTTCCGGACTTGTAAACGAACCGAGGGGATTGAACTCTTTCTTCAACTATATGTGCGGCGGCATACTTTTTTTCGCATTCCTCGATTCGTTTTCAAGAGGCCGTGTAGATAGATGGATAGCCGTCCCGTCGGTTGCGGTTTTCATAAACGGAGCGTACGCCTTCATGCAGTTTTTCGGATTCGACCCGCTGTTTTTTCCGCTTGACGGCGAAAATGTTTACCGGCCTTATCTCGTGGCCGGTTTCATGGACAGCCCGAACATGCTTGCGCCGCTGCTGGCGTCGTTTGCGCCGTATTTTTTCTGCCGGTGGTTGGCGGCGGAATCCGCAAAGAACTTATTCCTCTTCACCGCCGGGCTGGTTATTCTGGTTGCGCCGATAGCTATGACGAAAAACGTCGCGGGTTGGCTTGGACTTTTAACGGTCATTTCAGTTTTGCTGATTTACTTTTCCGCGCACGAATACCGGCATAAGGCAGGACGGTTTTGGCGTCTTGCCGCCTGCTGGACGTGCGTTGCGGTTTTAACCATTGGAGGGATAACAACCTACCGGCTTGCCGGCAAAAACATAAAGGTTTTAAAAATTCGATCAGTCAATGAGCGGATAACGCAAAACCGCGCGGCGTGGATGATGTTTATGGAATCGCCGTTACTCGGCAATGGACAAGGCTTTTTTTACCGCCACTTCGTGGAGTACCGGCGGGCGGTCTGGTTCGTCAATCATCCTTCCCATATACCCGAACGCGAAGCGCACGAGGTTCATAACGACTACGTTCAGCTTTTGGCCGAAGGCGGTCTTCTTACCGCCTTGCCGCTGGCGGCCATTTTGTTATGGTTTTGGGGATCGCAGTTTGTGTTTTTTAAAAAAAGTTTTCACCAGCTTAAGCATTCCGGGCTTGACCTGGCTGCAATCGGCGCGGCGGGAGGGTTTTGGACAATTGCCGTAAACGCCCTGGGGAACTTTCCTTTTCATATCGTACCGCTTGCCGTAACGGCGATCTTCTGGGCGGCGGCGGCTTATCATGCAATACGTGAAATCTCTTACGGCGAATCGAATCATTGACGCTTTACCATGTAAAAAAAACTTCCGAAAAGATTAGTATGTATGCTGTGTCTAATGTCGCGTACCCCGGCCACAAGGTGGCAGGAGATGTCACCGTACCTCC
This sequence comes from bacterium, assembly GCA_036244935.1. Lineage (GTDB taxonomy): Bacteria > Nitrospinota_A > UBA7883 > JACRGQ01 > JACRGQ01 > BTTC01. Next base: position 15,833 of record BTTC01000001.1, read on the forward strand.
GGGCGTTAAGAAATAACCCGATGAACTTCGAGACGGCGCCGTGAACTGGATTATCTATACCGCGTCCTTCCTTGCCGCGTTGGCCATGTCGTGGTTTATTGTAGCGCGGCTGCCGCGTCTTATGGAGAAAAGAGGCATCTACGATAAAAAATCGCTGCCGCGCCGCGTACCCACGGCGGGCGGGCTTGCGATAGCCGTCCCGTTTCTGGCCGTTGTAATTTTTTCGATAATCGCCGATCCCTTTCCTACTGGTCTGCCGCAAAAAGCCCTTGCGGGACTTTTCGTATCGGCCACGCTGATAGCGTTACTAGGCCTTTATGACGACGTACGCAACGCCTCTCCCATTATGAAGATTTCCGTTCAGGCCGCCGCCGGAATAATACTCGTCGCGGCAGGCGTAAAGATGGATTTAATCACCAACCCCCTCGCGTCGCCCATACAACCGGGGATATGGGGGAATCTTCTGCTTATCCTTTGGCTTATCGTTATTACTAACGCCATTAACCTGATAGACGGCATCGACGGCCTTGCGGCGGGTATCTGCCTTATTTCGTCCGTCACGATCTTTGCCGTGGCCGTCGTCTTCGGCGAGACTATTCTGGCCTTGCTCGCGGCGGCGCTGGCCGGAGCTCTATTCGGTTTCATACGGCTCAACCTGCCGCCCGCCAGAATTTTTCTGGGTGATACCGGATCGCTGTTTCTGGGGTTCGTACTGGCGGCGATTTCGGTTATCGAAAGACGCAAAGGAACGGTAACGGTAACGCTGCTGGTACCGCTGCTGGTAATGGCCGTGCCTTTGATGGATACGCTCCTTGTATTTTTCCGCCGCATCGTCAGCGGGCAAAACCCGATGATCGGCGACAAGCGGCATCTGCACCACAGACTAATTAAACTTGGCTTTACGCCCGTGCAGGTCAACTACATGCTTTATCTCTTTTCGATATACCTCGGCGTAACCGCCGTTGTCCTTTCGTTTTTTCCAAAGGAAACCGCAATGGTAGTTCTGGTGCTGCTTGCCGTGGGGATACTTCTGGGGCTTGAACTGCTGCGGCATATCGAGCTTGAAGAAAGCGCAGCCACCGCCGGGGACGCGGAAGAATAGGAATTTTTATTCATACCGCAGTAAATTTCATCCGGGATTTAATAATAGGGAAGTCCTGAAAAACCATGTTCACAATGTTGTTTGCGACGATTACCATGTTCCCCTCCTTTTCACAAGGATGGGACGAAGGGGTGGTTTACAATTGCTTTGCCATAGATACGACGTACACACGTAATGTCGATATTCGGTAGTGACGCAGTTTGAATATGCGCCCCCATGAAAACGGTTTTTGTAATAATCCTCCCCTTGCCGCAAGGCATGTAAGGGGAGGCGCAGGAGGGGTTTTACTGCTAATGCTTGTCATGGTGAGTCGTCATCCTGAGCTGTTTGCCGTGAGCTTGCCGAACGGTCGAAGGACGAACCACGACAAGCTGAGTTATCAAAGCGCCCTTCGACAAGCTCAGGGTGACAATAGGGGACACCACCCCTGCGCCCCTCCTCGTGAGCCGAGGAGGGGAAATTGTCGTCAGCCGTTGCAAACGGTTTGTCGTGAATCAGATTTGGTTGGGGTCATAAAATTTGAAGTTTTCAAACTGACCCACTACCCGATATTCAGACCTGTTTAAATCTATCGTATCTGCTAAAACTTGAAACGCTATAGCATCGGTGATTCTATAAATTTCTCAATTTTTGTATGAATGCGCGCCGGTTTCGCTATGCAGGGCCGTCTGACAGCGCGGCGATTGCGGGCAGCGTATTGCCCTCCAGCAGCTGCAGGAACGCTCCGCCGCCGGTGGATATAAAAGAAATCTTGTCCGTCACGCCGCCCCGGTGGATCGCAACGTCGGTATCGCCGCCTCCTGTTATCGTAAGGGCGTAGGCGTTTGCGATGGTATTCACCATCGCCATCGTGCCGCGTGAAAATGGATCCATTTCAAAAACCCCCATGGGGCCGTTCCAGATGATCGTCTTTGCGTCGTAAAGGACTTCGTTGAAAAGCGTAACGCTTGCCGGCCCGATATCCGGCGCCGCCCAGTTTTCGGGTATCTCCTGCGCGGGAACAACCTTTGTCTGCGCCCTGGGATCGAGACGCTCCGCCACTACGAAATCCACCGGCAGGTAAAATTTCACCCCTTTGCTTTTCGCCTTTTCCATAATCTCATTTACGGAACCGATAAGGTCCATCTCTACTATGTTTTTACCGGTCTCAAACCCGCGCGCCTTTAAAAACGTAAACGCCAGCCCGCCCCCCACGATCAGCTTGTCCACCTTGTCGATGAGGTTAAAAAGCACCTTTATCTTGGTGGATGCCTTTGCGCCGCCCACAATGGCCACAACGGGATGGCTGGGGTTCGACACGGCGCGGTTGAAGTACTCTATCTCCTTTCTCATCAGGTAACCGCACACCGATTTATCGACGTAGCGCGTTACCCCCTCGGTGGATGCGTGGACGCGGTGGGCGGTTCCGAATGCGTCGTTGACAAACACATCCGCCAGTTTTGCGAGTTTTTGGGCAAACTCCGGTTTGTTTTTCGTCTCTTCCATATGGAAGCGCAGGTTTTCAAGAAGAAGCACGTCGCCGTTATCAAGCTCCGATACCGCCTTTTCCACCTCTGTACCTATGCAGTCATCCGCAAACTTCACTTCATGTTTAAGCAGTCTTGCAAGACGCGACTGCACTATGGTGAGGCTCAGTTTGGGGTCGCGCTCCCCCCGCGGTCTTCCAAGATGGGACATCAGGATTATCTTGGCGCCGCGATCTATGAGATCGTTGATTGTGGGCAGAGCGGCCCTGATCCTGTTATCGTCGGTTATCTTCTGAAAATCGTCCAGCGGGACGTTGAAATCGACCCTTATCAGACAGCGTTTCCCGGTTAAGTCAATGTCGTTGATACAGAGTTTTTGCTTCATACGCCTTTTTTGGCCAGGAATTTCATGAGATCAACAACGCGGTTTGAATAGCCCCATTCGTTGTCGTACCATGACAGCACCTTAACCATATTCTTGTTGATTACTTTTGTGGATAGCCCGTCAACTATGGACGACGCCTTGTTACCCGCAAAATCCCTGGATACCAGCGGCAGACCGCAGAATTCGAGTATCCCTTTCAAGCCGTTATCCGCCGCGCGTTTCAACGCCGAGTTCACCTCCCCGGCTGACGTTTCCTTTTCCACCGTGCAAACGAGATCGATTACCGAAACGTTCGGCGTCGGTACGCGAATCGCCATGCCGTCCAGTTTTCCCTTTACATCGGGCAGCACCAACCCAACCGCCTTGGCCGCGCCGGTTGTCGTGGGTATCATGGAAATCGCCGCCGCGCGCGCGCGCCTCAGATCCTTGTGCGGGAGATCAAGTACCTTCTGGTCGTTCGTGTAGGAATGGATGGTGGTCATATGCCCCACCACAAAACCGAAGTTTTCCATAATAACCTTCACTACCGGCGCGAGGCAGTTGGTGGTGCACGACGCGTTGGAGATGATGTTGTGTTTTGCCGCATCGTACTTGCCGTCGTTGACACCCAGCACAATGGTGAGATCTTCATCTTTGGCGGGCGCCGATATGATGACCTTTTTGGCGCCGGCCTGCAGGTGCTTTTGAGCGCCTTCGCGCTTTGTGAATATACCGGTGGATTCGACTACTATCTCCGCCCCCGTATCCTTCCACGGCAGATTGGCGGGGTCGCGTTCGCTTAGAACTTCTATGCGGCGCCCGGCGACCTTTATGACGCTGCCTTCCACGGTCACGTCTTCGGCGAGGTTCCCCAAAACGGAGTCGTACTTTAAAAGATGTCCCAGCGTGGCGGGGTCCGTTATATCGTTGACAGCCAGAAACTCGATTTCTTTATCGTGCAGCGCGGCGCGCAGAATATTCCGGCCTATGCGGCCAAACCCGTTGATGGCAACCTTGATAGTCATTTAATCACCTCAAAATCTAAAGGAACAACAATTATGGTTTCAAAAAAAACAGTTAACAATCCCTCTAATAATCCCTCTTGAATTCACCCCGCAACCTTTTACCCAGCTAACCGCGCAAGTTTGCAAGCAAACGGCCAACTTTTATTTTAAAGTAACCGGATGCGAATGCGGCTTTATCATACGCCGTCCCTTGAGTTTCTGATAGCACTGATTACAGGAATACTCGCGGGCCGTATTTACGGCGGCGGAACATCAGCTTACATTGTTTCAGCCGTGGTTTGCATGGTACTTATTATCTTTTCCACTATTACTAAAAAGTTCAGATGGCTATTGATTCTTTTCATGGCGGCAGGGTTTTGGTCCATCAACCACGCGGAGGCGGTTTTCGATGCGCCCGACCATATTGGGAATTTTGTTCCTTCAAGCCATGCGGAAGTGACGGGCAAAGTAAGCGCGCCGTTCAACTACTACGGCGGCGCCTACCGCTTCGTCCTTGACGCGAAAGAACTGAAATCGAAAGATGGCAAGTCGACGCCGGTATCCGGCAAAGTGATTGTAAAAATTTACGGCGGCAAAAATCCGCCGCTGCCGGGCAGCGATATCCTCCTTAAAGACGTGCGTATTAAACCCGTTTTGGGGCTGCGGAACTTCGACGCTTTCGATTACGAACTCTACATGCGCGACAGAGGCATCGTAGTGCGCGTTAACACGCCGGAGTCGAGGAAAGGTAAAAATAAGATCGAGCCGGTTTCATCCGGCAACCGCCTGTCGCCGCGCAAGCTGGGCGAGCGGGCGCGCAGATATGTAATGAGCTTTATCGATAAAACTTTTCCGCCCCAAACCGCGCCGGTCGCAAAGGCGATGACCGTTGCAGTAACGGGGGAGATCAGCCAGGACGTAAGGCGGCGGTTCGTTGTATCGGGGCTTGCGCACCTTCTGGCTATATCTGGACTCCACGTCGGTTTCATTAGCGGCCTTACTTATTTCGTTTTGGAAATATTCTTTTTTTACGTTTTTCTTTTTCTTAAACCACGGCTGCTTGAAAGCGGCATACATCAAAGACCGGCGGCAATCGCCGCGTTATTGGCGGTTGCGCTTTACGTGCTTATCGCGGGCGGGCGCGTATCGGCGCTCAGGGCCGGGATAATGGTGGGAGTTTATTTCCTGTCCGCCGCGCTCGGCAGGGAGCGGGAAATTTTAAACGCGCTGGCATTATCCGCAATCATCATATTGCTGTTCGATCCCGCCGCGCTTTTCAGCGTCTCTTTCATCCTGTCTTATACGGCGGTCATGGCGATAATCTTCATGTTGTCCTATGAATCCGAAAAAACGGTCGATCCGCTTGACGCGCTTTTACCTGAAACGCGGTTTTCAAAAATAGCCGGTTTTTTCATGACAACGATAAAGATAACCCTTGCCGTAACCGTTTCAGTCGCTCCCATCGTTATGTGGTTTTTCGGGGAGGCGCATTTCGGCGGACTGGGGGCAAACGTACTTGCCCTGCCGATGGCGGCGGTTGCAATACCATCCACGCTTATAGGAGCATTCCTGGATTTTGCAATACATCCGGCGGTCGGCTTGGCTGCGTCGCTTCCCGCCGTTTTCGCTATGGGCGGTATCGATACCGTAACAAAGTTTTTTTCGCAGCTCGACCTCTTTTCCTTCGAGGGGGCCAGGCCGCCGCTTGCTTTGGTGGTTTTGTGGTACGCAACGCTTCTTGCGTGGTCTTTCTTCAAGCTGCGCGTTATCAAGCATTTCGCGCTGGCGGTAACGCTTTCGCTAGTACTGATCTTTTACATGCCCCATGCGCGCCACGATACGCAGCTGCATATCTTCGATGCCGGACAGGGGGAAGCCATGCTCGTGATGCTGGAGAGCGGCGAAAATATCCTCATAGACGGCGGCGCTAAATATTCACGTTTCGACACGGGAGAAATTTTATACGGCAGGTTCAAGGAACTTGGAATAAAAAAACTCGACGCGGTGATAGCCACCCACGGCGACAACGATCACTCCGGCGGGCTTGCGACCGTCATGAAGAGGATTGATGTAAAACGTTATTACGATAACGGCCTGGACGATGACAAGGGAATGATTAAGAAACTACGCCGTATAGCCGAAAAGCGCGGCATACCGTACAAAAAACTTCGCGCGGGTATGGAACTGCCGATGCCGGACGGCAGCCGGTTGACCGTTTTACATCCTGCGGACGAATTCATGCAAAACAATCCCGCTATGGAAGATAACGAAACATCGCTGGCGCTTATGCTGAAAACGGAGTCCGTATCGATACTTCTGACAGGTGATATGGAAAAAAAGGCGGAAAAATATCTGCTGGAAAGCGGAGCCGACCTCAAGGCGGATGTTTTGAAGGTGGCGCATCACGGCAGCAACACGTCAAGCTCGGCAAAATTTCTGGATGCGGTTTCGCCGCATACGGCGGTAATAAGCGTGGGGAGGCTTAACAGGTTCAGGTTCCCGTCAAAAAAGGTTACGAAGCGTCTGGAAAAAAGAGGCGTCAGGATTTATTCAACAAAGGATAACGGAGAGATAACGCTTACGCTAAGCGACGGCAAAATAAAAACCCGCACCTTTGCAAACTGAATTTTATATACCTTATACTTTGACGGCAATGAAAATTCTTATCGTGGGAGGCGGCGGGCGCGAGCACGCCATAGCGTGGAAACTTGCCCAAAGCAGCCGGGTGGAAAAAATCTTCTGCGCGCCGGGTAACGCCGGAACGGCGCAGACGTGCACTAACGTACCAATCAGTGCGGATGACTTAAACGCGCTAATCGATTTTGCGGTGAAGGAAGGCGTGGGACTTACCGTCGTCGGACCGGAGGCGCCGCTCGTTGGCGGGATAGTCGATCTCTTTAATAAAAACAACCTGAAAATATTCGGCCCGTCGAAGGACGCCGCCATGCTTGAAGGAAGCAAAATTTTCATGAAAGAAATTTTGGAAAATGCCGGCATTCCCACCGCAATGTACAAAACGTTCACGAGTATAAAATCCGCGCTCGTCTATGCGAAAGGGGTAGAAAGATGGCCGCAGGTTATAAAAGCGGACGGACTGGCGGCGGGCAAGGGAGTTCTGGTGGCTTCGGACTACGAAGAGGCCGCAACGTGGGCTGAAAAAATGTCCCAAGAACTGTTCGGCGATTCGGGCGGCAAGTGGATTATCGAAGATTTTATACACGGCGAGGAGGCTTCGTACATCGTAGTATCCGATGGCGAAAATTACGCGCCGCTTGCAACATCGCAGGATCACAAGCGCGCCCTCGACGGCGACAAAGGCCCGAACACCGGCGGCATGGGGGCGTACTCCCCGGCACCGGTTATTACGCCGGAGGTTGAAAAAAAAATAAAGAAAAAAATCATAGAACCACTCCTTAACGAGATGCGGTTACGCGGCATGCCGTTTAAAGGCTTCTTATACGCCGGACTTATGATTTCCGATGGCGAGCCTTCAGTTTTGGAATTCAACGTCCGCCTGGGCGATCCCGAAGCGCAGCCGATATTGTGCCGATACGGCGGTGACCTTCTTGACCTGCTTGAAGCGTCGGCGGACGGCGACGTTTCCGGCATTAATCCGCGGTGGGAGGATAACGCAGCCGTCTGCATCGTGATGGCCTCGGGCGGATACCCGGGCGATTACGAAAAAGGCCATATCATTGAGGGACTCAATAAAAAAGCGGAAGACGTTGTTGTTTTCCACGCCGGGACCCGGCTTGAAGAAGGTCGGGTTGTTACCTCAGGCGGCAGGGTTTTGGGCGTAACCGCCACGGCGCCGACCATAAGGGAAGCCGCCGAGGCCGCCTACTCGCGCGCCGCCCTTATCAAGTGGAAAGACGCTTTTTACCGAAAGGATATCGCCGCCCGCGCAATAAGACGCTAGTGTAAAAAGGATAAAAAAAACCTCCGCCTGCCTACGGCAGCCACCCCCTCTTTATGCTCGCGCAAGGGGAGGATTATTGAAAAACCGTGTTCGTGGGCATATCGGTTCAAACTGAGACACCGCCAAAATGTTACTGACGATTGAAACACCAAAAATCGCTATTACGCAATAACCGAACAGTAGTGTTGATGAAGCAAGATGCTGTGGGTACCGAAAGTCGCATTTTAGTATTTATAATGAATAACGATATGATATGGTAATAGAGTAGCTGGTTTGTTTATTTTTTCCGTTAATAGCTACTACTGAATTTATAAAGGCTCTATGTAACTTTATCTGTAAAACACTGGCCATTATTACAAACTACGTGACATACAAAGGGTTGTTTTATCACTACGCCGAATCTATTTTGTGCTTTAACTGCGTATGAGACTAAATAAGGGGTTTGTTCTGTTCCTTGGCCGTTAATCATAATAAAGTCGAAGGAGGCTGAATCTGGAGATACCAAGGATATTCTTATTGTCCTTTCACAAGCACCAATTGCGTTTGCCTCTGGGTCGTTACCTAAATTATTGCCTGTTATAATTCCGTATAGAGGACCAATAATTATAATAAAGGCTGCTAGGCCTATTATTCCTAGCGTCCATGTGGCAATGGTTGTAGTTTCTTTTGTTTTTTCAGGATTGAACCCCTTTTTAAAATTTATTTTTAATTGTTCTATTGCTTTTTTTATTTTTTCAGGATTGAACTCTTTTTTAAAATCTTTTTTCGTAGCCTTTCTTGATTCAACAGCTTCTGGAGAGTTCCATGCTTTCTTTAGCTCTTTTTTGAATTCAACAGCTTTTGGAGAGTCCCAAGTTTTCGCAATGATCTCATTTGAAATATTTTCCCAATAACTAATCTTAAGAGGTTGGCCGCAATTTGGGCATGATCTAGCGTTATCAGATATTTTATTTTTACATTCGGGACAATCGATTAAAGCCACTGTATATTCTTTTTTGTGGAGATTGAAAATATCTTATTCACTGAAAATACGTACGTCCTTACTCATTATCACTTGAACCAATAAGAATTTCTTTTAATGGTTGCGGCATAGATGAAATATATGCCCCGCTCGTCAAATAAGACAAGAGAGATGGTCTACTTTCTATAATTTGGATTTTTTGGTTTTTGTCGATATCCTTCGGTTCCTCCTGAATTATTTTCTGCAATGCAACAAGGCCGGGATGAATTATTAACTTGGTTTTACTTATGGCTTGCCGTACAAGAATTTCCTTTGCTTTTAATTCCTCCTCATCTTTTTCAAAAGCTTTGTCAGACTTGGAGAGCTTAGATGAGAAACGGTTTGCGATGTCTCCTCTAATTTTATGAACTAATTCACTTATTGCTTCATATCCTCCTGTTAAAGCAACGAGGAGGAATAACAAATCAATAATCGGATTTGTGGCTATTGCAATCACACCGACTGCCCCAATAGTCGGCAACCACTTTGCTACTAAACTATTTTTCTGCTTCGGATCGGCGATTTCTTTTTCAACCTTTTTAGCCTCAATGTAATCTTCGTTTAATTTTTTCATAGACCTGTGGAAATAATCTGTAAATGCTTTAATTATTGTTTCCTGAAATATCTTTTTTTCGTAGCTTTCTATTGAGTGTGCGCCATAAATCACTATATGAGGAATTGGAATCTTATATGAATTCCTTGATGCTGATTCATACTCGGAAAAATTAGCAAATACTTTATAACTGTTGGTGGACTTCCCTGCTGGAAAAATAAAGAAAGGAATGTCGCATCGGGTAGTGAATAAATCGGGAGCATCTTTAATTTCACTGATTAGCTCAGAATATTTATTTTTAGAGGATGACATTAAATTCATTATGTTGGGGAGTTCGATACCTTTGATTTTACCTACAACCGAAGATGAATACTCTTTGGTTTTCGAATAGCCGGAAGAAGAATAGTTTTTTAATAACCCCCAGCCAGAGGAGAAACTTGAGGATAATTTATTTTTTAGTGATGAACTTTGTGGTTCAAAATTATTTTGTTTTTCTTCATTGTCACTGTCCATTTGAAAACCTCACTACAAACCAAATTAGTATTGCAATACCGGCTAATAACCCTATGAGGAAGACCATAATCACCTTATAAGTGTTTGCCCATGTAGCTTTTCGCTTTAGCTCATTTACTTCTTTCTCTCTGACCGTTTCTTTGAAATTCCTAACTTCCTCTAAAGCAACCTTTGAAACATGAGATTCCTGGGCTGATAAGATGAAGGTCTCTTTGGTCGGACTTACGTCTAGCGAGTTGGGCCCTACAACTTCAGGAACAAGGGGGTTTTGATTATTTCCTTTTTTCAATGATCTTTTATTTTCCCCATTTTCAAATTTCGGCATAATTGATCTTCCTAACGATAAAGTTTAAGAATATTTCATGATATTTTTCCGCAGTTTTTTGTGGCTCTATAACCATTCGCCTCGGCTTCTTCGATAGTAGAAAAAATGAGGCGATTATTTTCTGATATTCTTTTGTAACTAGGACATCCTCCCCAATGGAAAATCCGGCTCCGCTTATTCACGACTATGGCTCCTAGAAGTGGACCCCATTCATTGGACAGTTCGGCGGTTTTTTTAAGGTGGAATCCATGTTCATAACTGCGCCGCCAGTTTCTTTCCTTTCAAGCCATAGTAAACTTCATTCGGGGTGTTTCCGTCAAGCGAAGAATGAGGCCGCTCCGAGTTGTAGTAGCTGATCCATCCACCGATGCCATCCCTGCATTCCGTCCCGTTCTCAAAAGCTTGCAGATAAACGCACTCGTATTTCAAAGATTGCCAAAACCGCTCGATGAAAACATTGTCAGTACGCAACTGACTGTATTTAAATATCATTAGTATTGCTACTGCCCATATAAAAATTTTTATTGCTTGAAAACCCAATTATGAATGGCTTTTTTTTTTGAAAGGTCGTATGTTGTGGTATCCGGCCGGGTGAGGAGCCTGCCGCGTAGGGGAAAAAGAAGAAATTTTTTCTTCACTTCCAGTTGGGAAATACTGTTTTTTAAGTAACAATCCTTATTAAGGGAGGAACATTTCATGCCTAGTTTCGTTATCGCAGACAAATGTGACGGATGTAAAGGGCAGGACAAGACCGCCTGCATGTACATCTGCCCGCACGACCTCATGCTGCTCGACAAAGAGCGTATGAAGGCCTTCAACCAAGAACCTGAACAATGCTGGGAGTGCTATAACTGCGTTAAGATATGCCCTCAGCAGGCTATCGAAGTAAGGGGCTACGCCGACTTCGTGCCTCTTGGCGCGTCGGTTATTCCGCTTCGCGGCAGCGACTCCATAATGTGGACGGTCAAGTTCAGGAACGGGAAAATAAAAAGGTTCAAGTTCCCGATCAGAACCACCGTGGAGGGTTCGGTTGATCCTTATAAGGATCTTCCCGAAGCGGATATCGCGAACATCAAAACAAACGAGTTATTCACCGAGGCTGGCAAGGGACTGCCCACGCCCAATGAAATGCAGCCGGCTTAAGGGGGAGATAAAATAATGGCAGAATTCAAAACTATTAAAAAACCTGAAATTGTAGAAGTCGATACCGATATTCTTCTTATCGGCGGCGGTATGTCCGCCTGCGGCGCGGCATACGAAGCATGTCACTGGGCCAAAGGACAGGATATCAAGATTACCATGATAGACAAGGCCGCAGCCGAACGAAGCGGCGCCGTGGCCATGGGCCTTTCCGCGATTAACACCTACCTTGGTGAAAACTCCGCTGACGATTACGTACGCTATGTTCGTACCGACCTGATGGGGATAATCCGGGAAGACCTCGTTTACGACCTGGGAAGGCACGTGGATGACAGCGTTCACCTGTTCGAGGACTGGGGACTGCCGGTATGGAAGACCGACGACGAAGGAAAGGGACACGACGGCTCGTACAAGGGTACGTCTCTAAGAGACGGCGGCAAGCCGGTTCGCTCCGGCCGCTGGCAAATCATGATTAACGGAGAATCGTACAAGGTTCTGGTTGCGGAGGCCGCCAAGAAAGCTCTCGAGCTGAACAGGGTAGAGACCAAAGTAGATCAAAACCTCTTCGAGCGCGTATTCATCGTTGAACTTCTGCTGGACGCCAACGATAAAAACAGGATCGCCGGCGCGGTGGGCTTCAGCGTGCGTGAGAACAAAGTGTATATCTTCCGCGCGAACGCGGTA
>BTTC01000002.1:0-23936 GCA_036244935.1 bacterium
GTACCTTGCCATAAATCTATCCGCCTCTACACTCTTCTACGTTTAGGGGGACGGCACCCGTTATGCGGTACCGGCGTCACGTCCCGAATCAGTTCCACCTCCAGGCCGGCGCCCTGAAGCGCGCGTATCGCCGCCTCGCGGCCTGCTCCCGGACCTTTAACCGCCACTACAACTTTTTTCATTCCGCGTTCAAGAACTTTTCTGGCTGCGGTTTCCGCCGTCACCTGCGCGGCAAACGGCGTGTTCTTTCTAGACCCTTTAAAACCCACGCCTCCGGCGGAGGCCCATGCCAGAGTGTTTCCCATCGTATCCGTTATCGTAACGATCGTATTGTTAAACGACGCCTTGATGTGCACATGGCCGTTTAACGGAACCTTTACGTTCTTTTTCTTTGCGCTTGCTTTTGCGCCCTTCTTTTTATCCGCCATTATTTCTCCTATTTCTTACCGCCGGCGTGCGCTACCTTCTTGGACGCGGCCACGGTGCGCTTTGGACCCTTTCTGGTGCGGGCGTTGGTGCGCGTTCGCTGACCGCGCGCCGGCAAGCCCCTTCGGTGACGAAGACCGCGGTAACATCCTATATCCATGAGACGTTTTATATCCATCTGAACGCTCCGTCTCAGATCGCCTTCCACCCTGTACCTTTTTTCTATGACCTCCCTGAGCCGGTTTACATCCTGATCGGTAAGATCCTTAACTCTTACCGACTCATCGATGCCGGCTTCCTTTAACACTCTCCTGCTTGTAGCAACTCCCAACCCGTAAATATAAGTAAGCGCGATCACCACCCTTTTGTTCTTGGGCAAATCCACGCCAGCAATACGCGCCATATTCCTTTACCTCCTGATTATCCCTGGCGTTGTTTGTGTTTGGGGTTTTCGCATATCACCCTAAGCACGCCCTTGCGCCTTACAATCTTGCACTTTTCACACATCGGCTTAACCGAAGCACGCACTTTCATTTATTCCGCCTTACTTCCTATGCTCATGCCGCCAACTCGCTTAAAACGTCGGGCCCGTTTTTTGTGATTGCGACGCTATGCTCAAAGTGGGCCGAAAGCCTGCCGTCGCGCGTTACAACCGTCCACTTGTCTTCCAGAACCTTAACGCGATGACTGCCTGCGTTTATCATCGGTTCGATTGCAAGCACCATCCCTGTTTTCAAAACGGGACCCTGCCCCCGTGGTCCGTAGTTCGGCACCGGCGGATCCTCGTGAGGCTTTGTGCCTATTCCGTGGCCTACGTAATCCTTCACAACGGAAAAACCGCCGGACTCGGCATGGGACTGTATCGCGCTGGAAATATCCGAAAGATGGTTACCTTCCCGCATATGCTCTATGCCCTTGTAAAGCGCCTCCCGCGTTACGCGGATAAGCCGCATCGCCTCATCCGAGCCGTTACCAACCGCGATAGTTACCGCAGCATCGCCGTAATAGCCTTCCAGTTCGGCGCCCATATCCAGGCTTATGATGTCCCCGTTTTTAAGCTTCCTGTCACACGGGATACCGTGCACAACCTCGCTGTTGATGGACGTACAAAGACTTTTGGGAAACCCCCTGTATCCCTTGAAAGAGGGGACGGCTCCTTCACTTTTCACCATTTCGTCAGCCGCCGCGTCCAGTTCTATGGTTGTCGCGCCTTCCTTTATCAAACCCTTAAGGCTCATCAGTATCCTTGCCACAATCTGGTTCGCCGACCTCATCTTTTCAATCTCGTCACTAGTCTTTATGTTAATCATCAAGCGTTGCCGATTATTTCCTTCAAATCGTTAAAGACGGAATCCATGGCCTGAGCCCCGTCCACGCGCTTATACTTTCCGGTCTCTCCATAAAACGACCTCAGCAGTTCCGACTGATCCTTGTAGACCTTGAACCGCTGTTTCACGGTCTCCTCGTTGTCGTCGTCGCGGAGGTAGAGTTCACCCCCGCACTTGTCGCAAACATTATCCTTTGCGGAAGGTGAGAACTTGACATGATAACCAAATCCGCATTTTTTACAAGTCCTTCTTCCGGTAAGCCTCTCCACCAGCGCGCCCTCTTCCACGGCTATGTCGAGCACGTTGTCGATATCCGAACCGATATCCTTCAAAAGCCTGCTCAACTCCTGCGCCTGCGCCAGAGTCCGCGGAAAACCATCGAGTATGAACCCGTTTTTACAGTCGTCGGCGGACAGCTTGTCCCTGATTATTCCTATCACGACGGAATCCGGCACAAGCTCGCCTGCGTCCATAAACTGCTTCGCCTTGATTCCCATTTCGGTTTTATCCTTAACCGCCTGCCGCAGTATGTCACCCGTCGACACCTGCGGGACGGAGTATTTCTCCGTTATCTTTTTCGCCTGCGTTCCTTTTCCAGCCCCCGGCGGGCCAAGCAATATCAGATTCATCATCGTCTGCTCCTCATCCTTCCTCCTTTTATGAAACCGCTGTAGTCCCTCATTACAAGGTGTGATTCAACCTGCGACATGGTATCCATCGCAACGCCGACGACAATCAAAAGACCCGTACCGCCAAAATAAAACGGTACGTTAAAATACCTGATCATGAAATCCGGCAGTACGGATACCAGCGAAAGATAAACCGCGCCGCCCAGCGTTATCCTTGAAAGCGTCCGGTCTATGTACTCCGCGGTGGGCCGTCCCGGTCTGATGCCCGGAATAAAGCCGCCGTGCTTTTTCATGTTATCGGCCACGTCCGCAGGATTGAATACTATAGCCGTATAAAAATAACAGAAAAACATAATCATCGAAACATACATGATCGTATACACAAGGGAACCCGGCGTTATTTGATCCTGCATCCACGTCAGCCAGGGATGTTGACCAAACTGCATCACGGTTGCGGGGAACACCATTACGGACGATGCGAATATCGGCGGAATAACGCCGGCGGTGTTGATCTTAAGCGGCAGGTGGCTGGTCTGACCCGCGTATACCTTGCGCCCCACGGTGCGCCTTGCATACTGAATGGGTATCCTTCTCTGGGCGCTCTCCATGTACACAATCACCCCGATCACGACCGCCATGATAATCACAACGGCAAGCAGCACGAACGGCGTAATCTCACCGGTTTGCATCAAGCGCAAGGAGTTTAATATAGCGGAAGGTATCCCCGCCACGATGCCGGCGAAAATTATCAGGGATATGCCGTTGCCTACCCCCCGCTCGGTTATCTGCTCGCCAAGCCACATCAGAAACGCCGTCCCCGCCGTAAGCGTTATTACGGTAATTACTCTGAACGTCCATCCGGGCTCGCTGACAATAGGGGCGCCGGTGGGTGAACGCATCCCCTCCAGCGCGAATGCTATGCCTGTACCCTGAATGGCGCTTAACAATACGGTTCCATACCGGGTGTACTGGGTTATCTTTCTCTGTCCCTGCTCCCCCTCTTTTTTCAACTTTTCAAGGTGAGGAACCGCAACGGTAAGAAGCTGCAAAATGATGGACGAGCTGATGTACGGCATGATGCCCAGCGCAAAGATAGTGAGGCGCTTTAACGCACCGCCGGAAAACATATCGAAGTACTGTAAAATTGTCCCGCGCAGTTGATCGAAAAAATCGGCCAAAGCGGAGGCGTCTATACCCGGCACCGGAATGTGCGCGCCGATCCTGAATACCATGAGCATCACGGCGGTAAATATGATACGCCGCCTCAGCTCGGGTACTTTGAAGATATTTCCGAAACCTTCGATAGCCAATTATATCTCCACGATTTTGCCGCCCGCCGCTTCTATTTTCCGCTTGGCGGTTTTACTGAAAGCGTGGGCCGAAACGGTGATGTTCCTTGTAATCTCTCCCGAACCGAGAATCTTTACCTTGTCTTTTTTACCCGCTATTCGTTTTTGAATGAATATCTCCGGCGTGAACTCCGTCACCCCTTCCATCCTTTCAAGACGCAGGAGGTTAACAACCCTGTATTCATCGCGGTAGATGTTAACAAATCCACGTTTGGGCAAACGGCGATGCATGGGAGTCTGCCCTCCCTCGAAACCTTTGCCGTGGTTCATGCCGCCCGACCTTGCGCCCTGGCCCTTATGTCCGCGCGTGGAGGTTTTTCCATGTCCGGAACCGCTTCCGCGCCCGACGACTTTCCTTCTTTTAGACGACCCGGCTGCGGGTTTAAGGTTGTGAAGTCTCATTCTGCTCACTCAATGAATCGGCTTTATCGTGCCGTATTTTAAATACCATTTCACGGTTTCTCAGTCTCGCCAGCGCGTCCATGGTTGCGTTTATGACATTCAGGGGATTGCTGGTTCCCAGCGATTTCGTGAGTATGTCATGGATTCCCACCGATTCCATCACGGCGCGAACAGGACCGCCCGCTATAACGCCGGTTCCCTTCGATGCAGGTTTTAACATCACTTTGCCGGCGCCGAAATGTCCCATAGCCTCATGCGGGATCGTGCCGTTTACCAGCACTATTTTCCTAAGATCTTTTTTGCCGTTGGCCACGGCCTTCCTGATAGCCTCCGGAACTTCCGCCGCCTTGCCGAACCCTACGCCAACCTTGCCGTTCCGGTCTCCAACAACCACAAGGGCGCTGAAACTGAACCTTCTGCCACCCTTGACGACCTTGGCCACCCTGTTGATGAAAACAACCTTTTCGACTAATTCAAAACCGGTTTCCGGATCCCTGTCCGGTGATCGGCGGCCTTTGTCAAATGTGAATGCCATTTCCCCTCAAACTTTCCGCTATCTGTTTTATCCTGCCGTGATAGGCATAACCGTTCCTGTCGAAAACCATGGAGTCAATGCCCTTTTCCTTTGCCCGTTGAGCCATGACGGTCCCCGCTTCCCTGGCGGCCGCCATGTTATTGTTCTTCATCTTGTCTTTCAAGTCCTTTACAACCGTGTTGACGGAAACAAGCGTATGACCCGCGATGTCGTCAATCGCCTGAACCACAAGGTGCCGGTTGCTCCTGAAGACGTTCAGTCTGGGTCTTTCGGCTGTTCCTTGTACTTTCTTCCTTATTCTTATTTTCCTTTTAAGCCTTGCCGCGCGTTTTTCAAAAATCATCTTTTCGCCTCACTTCCCTGCGGCTACGGACTTGCCGGCCTTGCGTCGGATAACCTCATTTTCGTAACGGATGCCTTTGCCCTTATAGGGTTCCGGTTTTTTGACGTTTCGGATATTAGCGGCCATCTGTCCCACAAGCTCTTTGCTTATTCCTTTAACCGTTATTTCATTTTGCTGCTTGTTGATATCGAACGTTATTTCAGCGGGAGGCTCAAGCTCTACGGGATGCGAGTATCCAACCAGCAAAACAAGTTTTTTCCCCTGAAGCGACGCGCGATACCCGACGCCGTTAATTATAAGCTTCTTTTCAAATCCTTTTGATACGCCCTCAACCATGTTGGAGATCAACGCCCTTGTAAGACCGTGGAGCGCCCTGTTGACATTGCTGTCGTCCGGCCGTTCCACGGTGATAATGCCGTCTCCCACCCTGGCGGTTATGGGTTCCCTTATGGCGTGGTTCAGAGTGCCCTTCGGACCGCTGACCTCAATGCCGCCGGGCTTTACCTCCACCTTGACTTCCTTGGGTATCGGTATCGGTTTTTTTCCTACTCTTGACATATCACCAGATGTAGCAAAGAACCTCGCCACCGCAGTTCTGGCTGCGCGCCGCCGAGTCCGTTAATATACCCTTGTTGGTTGAAATTATCACCGTGCCAATACCGCGCAGCACGCGGGGAATTTCCTTGACCGCGACGTAAACCCTCCTGCCCGGCCTGCTTATCCGGCGAAGCCCCACAATGACAGCCTGCTTGGGCGCGTGGTACTTCAGATATATCCTTATCGTACCCTGCTTGCAATCCTTGACAACCTTGAAGTTGTTTATGTAGCCTTCCTCTTTCAGTATTTCCGCCATACGTATCTTAACCTGCGAAGCAGGCGCGTTTACGCGGTCATGACCCGCCATTATGGCGTTCCGTATACGTGTAAGCATATCCGCGACAGGATCAGTTGTCATAATCTCCTCATTACCAGCTTGATTTGGTGACGCCGGGTATCAACCCCTCCAGCGCCAGTTTTCTGAAACATATCCTGCACATATCGAACTTGCGCAGGTACCCCCTGGGTCGTCCGCACAACGGGCACCTGTTGTACCCGCGCGTGGAAAACTTGGGCCTCATCTTTGCCTTTGCTATCAATGCCGCCTTAGCCAAATTAAACTCCCTTGGTCAGTTCCTGAACGGCATGCCAAGCGCTTTCAGCAATGCCCTGCCCTCTGCATCCGTTTTAGCGGACGTTACCATAGTTATATTCAATCCTTTTGTCTTGTAAATTTTTTCGTATTCCACTTCCGGAAAAATCAACTGCTCCTTGACGCCCAGCGTGTAATTTCCGTGGCCGTCGAAGGCCTTGCCGGAAAGTCCGCGAAAGTCGCGCACGCGCGGAAGCGCGGCTACGATAAGCCGCTGCAAAAACTCGTACATACGGTTCTTGCGTAAAGTCACCATAACGCCAATCGGCACTCCTTCTCTCAGCTTGAAATTCGCTATGGCCTTTTTTGATTTTTTCACAACGGGTTTCTGCCCCGCAATACGCTCAAGCGTGTAACTGCCGCCTTCAATCAGCTTGGCGTCCGTCACCGCCTCTCCAAGACCCACGTTAAGCACAATCTTTTCGAGCTTCGGCGCCTGATGGACGTTATTCAGCCCAAGTTCCTTTTTAAGCGCCGGAATTATCTCTTTTTTATACTTTTCTTTTAAACCTGCCGTTGCCATTAGTTACCCAATCTATCCAATATCCAGTACTTCGCCGCAGCCTTTGCAATACCGCACCCTTTTGCCGTCTTTCAGCTCTTTTTTTCCTACCCGGACGGCCTTATCGCATTTTTGACAAACTACCATAACGTTTTCAATGCGGATCTTGTTTTCCTTTTCCAGTATTCCCCCCTGACGCATTTTTGTTTGGGGTTTTTGATGCTTTTTTACAATGTTTATTTTTTCAACCACAACGAAACCGGTTTTGGGCGATGCCGTAAGCACCTTTCCCCGCCGTCCCCTGTCCTTGCCGGTGATTACCTCAACCACATCGTCTTTTTTAACCCTGATGCCCGTCATAATATCTCCGGAGCCAGGGATACTATCTTCATGAACTTCCTGGCCCTCAGCTCACGCGCCACGGGACCGAAAATGCGCGTTCCAACCGGTTCATTCGTATCGCCTATGATAACCGCCGCGTTGTTGTCGAATTTTATATAGGTGCCGTTTGGACGTCCGAACTCCTTTTTGGTGCGAACCACCACCGCCTTTCTGACGGTACCCTTTTTAACGTTGGAATTCGGCACGGCGTCCTTTACGGTTACCTTTATCAGGTCTCCCACCCTGGCGTATTTCCGGGAGGAACCGCCCAGCACCTTTATGCATTGCACCCTCTTTGCGCCGGAATTATCCGCCACTTCAAGAATCGTTCGCAGCTGTATCATCACTACCTTCCTTGCTGGACAGCACCGATATCACCCTCCAACGCTTGGTTTTGCTAAGCGGCCGCGTTTCGACTATCTTGACGGTATCGCCTATCCTGCAGCTGTTTCCCTCGTCATGCGCGACGTATTTCTTGGTCCTTTTCACGTATTTTTTGAATGCGGTATGGAGTATCTTGCGTTCGATTTTCACAACGACGCCGTTTTGCATCTTGTTGCTGACGACTTCGCCGACGCGAATCTTCCTGTTAGGAGCGACTTCCATCTTTTGCGTTTTTCCTTTCATTAACTATCGTAAGCAACCGTGCGATATCCCGCTTTAAAAACCTTACGCGCGCGGGATTTTCCGCCTGCTGCGTGGTCATCTGGAACCGGATGTTCAGGTTATCCTTTCTCATCTCTTCGAGCTTGACCTTGATCTCCTCATCCGTCAGTTCTCTGAGTTCGGCTGCCTTCATGCCAGACATCCTCTTTTAACATTGTCCAGAAACCGCGTCTTTAACGGAAGCTTCATCGCCGCCAGCCTTAACGCCTCTGCGGCTTCGCTCGGATCCACGCCGTCCATTTCGAAAAGCATCTTGCCCTGTTTTATCTTCACAACCCACTGCTCCGGCGATCCCTTACCTTTACCCATCCGCACCTCGGCGGGTTTTTTGGTAATCGGCTTGTCGGGGAAAATACGGATCCACACTTTTCCGCCGCGTTTAACGTGACGCGTCATTGCAATGCGGGCCGCTTCTATCTGCCTGTCGGTAATCCAGCCCGGAACCATGGCCTGCAGTCCGTACCTGCCGAAGCTGATCGAGGAGCCGCGGTATGCCGTTCCGCCGCTGCGGCCTTTCTGGCGTTTTCTGTATTTTACTTTTTTGGGACTAAGCATTTGCTAAACTTTACTTCCCGGCCTTACCGTCCCGGCCTTCCCAGACGGCCGTTTAACGCCCGCAGCGTCTTTCCCCTCCGGTTCCGCCACGCCCTTATCGGTATTGCGGTAACGCATCGTCACCTCTCCCATGAAAATCCAAACCTTTACGCCTATGATGCCGAACGTGGTTTTGGCTTCCGTAAAGCCGTACTGGATGTCGGCGCGCAGAGTGTGCAGCGGAACGCGCCCTTCGCGATACCACTCAGTCCTTGCGATCTCCGCTCCGCCAAGCCTGCCGGCACAGCAGATCCTTATGCCCTTGGCGCCGAACTTCATCGTAATCGCCAAAGATTTTTTCATGGCGCGCCTGAACGCAACGCGCTTTTGTATCTGCATGGCTATGTTTTCCGCAACAAGCTGGGCGTCAAGCTCTGGACGGCGTATTTCACGAATGTTTATGGAAATGTCAAGTTTACCTTTAAGCCTTTTTTGCATGTCACGTTTTAACGAGTCAACTTCCACTCCCTTTTTCCCGATGATGATTCCGGGACGGGCGGTATGTATATTTATCTTTATCTGGTTAGAGCGCCTTTCAATTTCGATTCTTGAAATGCCCGCGTGGTAAACTCTTTCCTTTACGTATTTACGAATCGCAATATCTTCGTGCAGCTGCTTGGCATAATCGGTTTCAGCGTACCATGTTGAAAGCCACGGTTTTATAATGCCAAGACGCAGACCTATAGGATGTGTTTTTTGACCCAACTCAGGACTTCTCCTTTTTTGACGCTTTTTTGCCCGTTGCGGCCTCGGACGCTTTTTCGTCTTTTACGGTTTTTCGCAATACAGCTTTTTTCTTCGATGAAGCCGTTTTTTTCGTTGCGGCTTTTTTAGCCCCTTCAGCCTTCTTGGGCTTTTCTTCAACTTCATGGAGGATTACCGTCACATGGCTGAACGGTTTGTTTATGACGTCCACGCGCCCACGCGCCCGCGCCAGCCTGCGTTTCATGAACGGTCCCGCGTCCACGTAAATAGTTTCCACCTTCATCTCTTCCGGGTCCGCCACGTTTTTCACTTCCGCGTTACTCTTGGCGCTTGCGATCAATTTGCCTATAACCTTTGCCGTTGCCTTGTTGGTAAAACGCAGGATGTTAAGAGCCTCGCTCACCTTTTTGCCACGCACCATATCCGCAACCAGACGCCCCTTTTGCGGAGACATTCTGACGTACCTTACTCTTGCCCTTACTTCCATACAACCATTCCCGTATTCAGGTAAATATCTATTTTGAAAGCGATATCCAACGACATCCGAAATAAAGCCCATAAGTCTATTTGCGTACATTACCGTTGTCAAGCCTTTAAATTGGTGTAACTTGTATACATGGAAAAATCAGACGCGCGCATAGAAGTAAAAGAACTCCGAAAACGGTTTTACGTCGACGAGTCCGGCAAAGGCTTCATCGGCTCCCTGAAGGCGCTCTTCAACCGCAGGAAAAGGATCATTGACGCCATAGACGGCATCAGTTTTAAAATCAGGCACGGAGAGTTCGTCGGCTACGTGGGTGAGAACGGCGCGGGGAAATCCACCACCATAAAAATTCTCACGGGAATACTCGTTCCCAGTTCCGGCGTTGCGAGAGTTAATTCGGTTATCCCATACAAGGATAGAAAAAATAATGCCATGAACATCGGCGTAGTTTTCGGCCAGCGGACCCAGCTTTGGTGGGATCTGCCCGTGCGCGAAAGTTTCGATCTGCTGCGGGTGATATACCGCGTCAAAACTTCGGATTTCAACTCCATGCGTAAACTTCTTACATCCACGCTCGACCTCGGACCGCTTCTGGACATGCCCGTGCGAAAATTGAGCCTGGGCCAGCGGATGCGGTGCGACATCGCCGCCTCTTTGCTTCACAAACCCGGCGTGCTTTTCCTTGACGAGCCTACCATCGGCCTGGACGTGCTGGCTAAGGAAAACATCCGCAGCTTCCTTGCGGAGATCAACAGGAAAGAAGGCACAACCATCATCCTCACAACCCACGACATGAACGACATAGAAAAACTTTGCCGACGGCTGATAATCCTGGACAGGGGCAGGATAATATACGATGGGGCGACCGAAGCTCTTAAAAGAAAGTTTGTGCACGACAAACTCATAGAGGTGGAGTTCCACCAGAAACTCGACTCGCTGCCCGGCGTGCCGGAGTTGACCGTCATACGCGAAGAGGGAAACAAGAAGTGGCTGAAATTTCAAAACGGAAATTTCGGTATAGGTGAGATTATAGGCAAGCTGGCTAACCTCTACCCGGTCAAGGATATATCGGTGCGCGAGCCGTCCGTGGAAAACATCATACGGTCGATTTACGAAAAGACCTCCACGCTGCCTGAACCTTCCGAAACTGCGGCGCCTGACGACGAAGCAAAAGACGGCAAACTCTGACGGGTAATGAACAAAACGCTGTTCCTCAAATTCGCCTCGATTTCGTTTCAGAAACAGATAACCTACCGGTTCGATTACTTCGTAGGCATACTCAACGGTTTCCTTTACGTATTCATATTCACTTCGCTGTGGAGCAACATCTACTCGCAGCAGCCGCAGGCCGAACACGGCGGGTTTTCGCTCACCGGCATTATCACTTACGCGGTGCTGGCAATGACGGTACGGATATCCTTTTCGATGGACGACACGGTGATATATAAAAAGGTTCAGGACGGCTCGGTGGCGATTGACCTCATACGCCCGGTCTCCTTTTTTTTCATGAACCTGGCCGAGTGCGCCGGTTACTCGTTTTTTCACATCTTCGCGCGGGCGATGCCGATACTGGTAATATCTTCACTGATGTTCGAACTCGCAATCCCGGTGGACGGTTTTCGATTCTTCCTGTTTACGCTGTCCGGACTTTTGGGGTACCTGATACTTTTCATGATGAATTACATGATCGGGTTGTTGGCTTTCTGGTTTATCGAGGTCTTCCCGTTTCAGCTTTTCAAGTATGGGCTGATAACGCTTTTCAGCGGCGGGATCGTACCCATAGACTTTTTCCCCGAAACGCTCAAGCCGTTCGTTATGATGCTGCCGTTCCAGTACGTACTTTATACGCCCACGGTTATTCTGATGGGACACGCGGATGTTGAACAGGCGCTGCGGCTCATCGCCGGACAGGCGGCGTGGGTTTTCGTATTTGCCGCCGGGTGCAAGAGTGCGTGGCGCGCAGGACAGCGCAAGCTGGTCATACAGGGGGGATGAGCGTGGAAACTTGGAAAATATATTTACGCCTCTCGCTTGCGAGCCTGAAGGCGCGGATGGAGTACAAAACCTCTTTCCTGTTTTACGTGGTTGCCATCGTCGTTTACTACGCCGGGCAGCTGGGGGTGCTTGCGGTAGTGCTTTCGCGTTTCAAGACCATTAACGGCTGGGCCATTGGGGAGATCGCCTTTTTGTACGGACTCCTTACTTTCGTCGGCGGGTTCACCTTTCTTTTTTTTCATTCGCTTACGAATTTCGATACGATGATAGTCAAGGGTGAGTTCGACCGCACGCTGGTTCGTCCCTTAAGTCCTTTGGGACAGGTAATATTTTCACAATTCGAGGTATCGACCATAGCGCACATCGTACTGGGGGTTGCGGCAATGTACTACGGGACCGTTCTTTCGGGCCTTGAGTGGACATTGTATAAAGCGCTCTTTTTTCCGCTGGTGGTCGTGGGGGGAGTGCTTATCCATGCCTCCATAAGGATATTTGTATCTGCGGTCGCCTTCTGGACGCTGCGCAACTCTTCTTTGGTACACATGGTTGTGTTTTCAAGTAAGGAATTCATTGTCTACCCGGTGACAATATATAATCACGGCGTCCAGTTCTTCCTGACGTTCATTTTCCCGATTGCGTTCGTGAATTTTTACCCCGCGCATTACTTCCTTGAGCGAAGCGGTGAAAACCTTTTCCATCCCGCGCTGCAGCTTCTCACGCCGGTGGTCGGCATCGTCACATTCTCAATCTCATTGGTTGCATGGAGGGTGGGGATAAACCACTACCAAAGCGCCGGAAGCTGACCCGCAAAAGCCGCCCGCCCCCCCCTCCCCCCTGCCCCGAGGCATCCCATCCCCTGTTTGGGCAGTCTGACGCGCCCGTAGGAACGGGCAACGCTGTTTCACAAGTGATTGAAATTATTAAATAAGTTGTGGGCTGTCGGGTTGTTTTACACTTCCACAAATCGCCTTTTTTCATACAGTCTATTGATATTATTGGTATATTTGCGGTTTAAGGCCTCATATTCAACGGCTGGCCCAAAATTGGTGTCAGGATTTTTTACAGTTGTTTATTTACGTCTTTTTTAAAAATAACTCATTGATATATTATGCTGTTATCCGTATTTTTAGCGCTTAAAACCCATTAAATGCGTCAGCATGGTGTTCAATTATTTTACACTCGGTTGGTGGTAACAGATGTTTGGTTGTTCATTTCGTATGAAATATCTCATGCAAATCAATACGTTAGCTCTTTCTCCCTCCTCCGTTATTGTTTGGCACGCAATTTGTATTATTCCGTTGCAGCTATATCAACGGTAAAGACCCGTTTTAGGGAAAAATTTATTGAATAGGAGATGTGAGAAATGAAGAAATTTGGTGTTCTAATAGTTTCAGCAATTATGGTTCTGGCATTCAGCGGTCCCGCACACGCCTTTTTTATCGACTTTGAGGATGGGGTAGATGGCGGCTCCGTAAATGATATTGCGGGCGTGAGTTTTCTCGATTTTAATGGATATGATGCGCGTTACGGCGACTGCAGTACCGGGAATTATAACTGCACGTCCGATGACCTCGGTTATGGAACCGGCGGGTACCACCATAATGGTAATTTCTTCTTGTGGGCTGGTCCGAATGCTGACGCTCAGGGCGTGATTGTAGATTTTACGAGTAACGATGGTACATGGTTTTCAACAGGATACAGTTCATACAGTAATTTCAATGTTCACGCGTATTTTACCGACGGCACCAACGCCACGGTAGGCGGCGCCAGCAATTACGGCGGCCCGATGAGTTATCTGACAATAAACGCGGGAGCCGGTCAATTCATCGATTACGTTGTACTGCATGATTCAGGAAACTACTGGATGGTCGACGATATGAGCGGCGATGCAACCGGCGTTAACCCTGTTCCCGAACCCGCAACGATCCTTCTGCTCGGCAGCGGTCTTATCGGTCTTGGGTTCTTTGCAAGGAAAAGAAAAACAGCATAGCAACCAGTATTTAATCAGCTAATAGAAAACCTCCGGGGATTAGTAAAATAATCCTCGGAGGTTTTTTTGTTTTCGGCGCATGTTCACTTTCCGCCGCGCTCCACTCGACCGCCTTGCGCCATGCCCGCCGCCGCTCGGGGTCGGAAAGCGACTTCAACCTTGCCACTATTTCTTCAGCTTTCATCTTCAGGGTAGATTATAGTCAAGTTTTACGATGACAAATAAGCGGAATTACACTATTTTGAAAAGATGCACGGAATAAAAGAGTTCTCTTCGCTTCAGTTGATCGCCGTAATGGCGGCGCCGCTTGTACTTGCCATAGTGCTGCACGAGATAGCTCACGGCTACGTTGCGCGGTTGAAGGGTGACGACACCGCCTACCGCATGGGCAGACTTACGCTTAACCCGCTGGCGCACATCGATCCGTTCGGAACGGTTCTTTTACCGATACTCTTTTTTTATTCCTTCGGAATGCTTTTCGCCATGGCAAAACCGGTACCGGTAAATTTCATGAACCTGCGGAGGCCGAAGGAGGATATGGTATGGTCGCGGCGGCCGGCCCCGGCATAAACATCGTGATTGCGGTTTTATCGGCAATTACCATCAGGTTGTTAAAACTGACATCGCCGGATGTCGATAGATACCTGATGTTCATACCGCAGCGGATGATGCCTCCGGACGCATCGATGATACTGTTTCCGATCATTGGAATGCTGTGGTTTTCGGTAGTACTGAACGTTGTGCTTGCCATAATAAACCTCATCCCCATACCTCCTGCCGACGGGGGCAGAATAATCGTGGGACTTTTGCCGCGAAAACAGGCGGCGGCCTACAGCCGTATAGAACCGGTTGGTATTTTCCTTATCATCGCAATAGTCATGTTCAATCCCATGGGAATAATGAACCGCGTGATATGGCCGCTGATAACCGCAATAGTCGATCTGCTTATTTACTAAAGGCCATGGTAAAAAAAAGAGTCTTGAGCGGTATGCAGTCTTCGGGCAAGCTGCATCTTGGCAATCTTCTCGGCGCACTCGAAAACTGGGTGGAGATGCAGGAGGAGTTCGATTGCCTATATTTCGTTGCGGACTGGCACGCGCTCAGCTCCAACTACCAGAACACGCAGGAGCTGAAGGACAACATGATAGACATGGGTATAAACTGGCTTGCCGCCGGTATCGATCCGGAAAAAAGCACGCTGTTCATTCAATCGCGCCTGCCGCAGCACGCCGTCCTTTACCTGCTGCTGGGGATGATAACGCCGCTGCCCTGGCTGGAGCGCGTACCGTCTTACAAGGAAAAAATGGAACAGGTCAAGATCCAGGTTAAGATCAAAGAAAATATTGAGCAGACTATGAGCAAGGGTACAGTTTATGAAATGGGGCCTATTGAGACCCTTGAGGAGAAACGTTTAAAAGCTAAGATGGAGCTAGACCGCAACCTGCATACATACGGGTTTTTGGGCTATCCCGTTTTGCAGGCGGCGGACATAATCCTGTATAAAGCGCACTACGTGCCGGTGGGAGTGGACCAACTGCCGCACCTTGAGCTTACGCGCGAAATCGTAAGACGTTTCCACGAGCTTTTCGGCAAAAGTAAAAAGGTTTTCATCGAACCGCAGGGCAAGCTGGGCGTGGTTGAAAAACTGCCCGGCATTGACGGCAGGAAGATGAGCAAGAGTTACGGTAACGCGATCTTTCTGTCCGATCCGCCCGAAGCGCGCGATAAAAAAATATCAATTATAGTCACCGATCCCGCGCGCGTGCGCCGCACCGACAAGGGACATCCAGAGGTATGTCACGCCTTCAGCTTTCACAAGGTGTTCACCAAGCCGGAGCGCGGAAGTGAGATCGAAGCGGATTGCAAAAGCGCCGCGATGGGCTGCGTTGCATGTAAAAAAGAGCTGGCGAAAAACGTATCCCTGTATCTCGCCCGGTTTGACGAGGAAAGAGCCAAGTGGTCGAACCGTCCACGGGACGTTATGGACATCTTGCTTGAAGGCACAAAAAAGGCCGCCGTAATAGCAGACAAAACGCTTGCCGAAGCTGAGGAGGCAATCGGCTTGAGCCTGCCGAAGGATCGAAGGGCATTTTGATAACTCGGCTTGTCGTGGTTCGATTCTTCGACAAGCTCAGGATGACAACTCACCATGACAAGCGTTAAATGAAAATAGTGAAAATCACCGACCGGTTAATTCCTATTTACATTACTGAAACCAACATTTTAATGCTCAAAATAATTAATAGTATTGAAAATGCTTTTTTCATAACGGAGACATGTAGTTTATAGGCTAACTTAGCGCCATAAGGCGCCGTAAAAAAGCTGGCTGCCGAAATCAGCAATGCAGCTGGTAAATATACGAAACCAAACGAAAAGTCCTGTGGTGAAGAACTCGCCCACCCATTAACCAGATAACCTAAAGTACCTGCAATTGAAATAGGCAACCCAATGGCTGCTGATGTGCCAATTGCCTTTTTAACTTCAACATTCTGCCATGTAAGATATGGGACTGTTAAAGATCCTCCTCCAATGGACACTAATGCCGATATTGCTCCAATTCCAGAACCGGCTATAAATAATCCAGTGTTCCCTGCTAACTCCCTGCTTGGCTTTGGCTTTTTGTTAAAAAACATTTGAATAGATACATAAGCCATAAACACAGCAAAGAATATTGCAAGATAAACAGAGCTTAAGTAGGAGGCTATAAAAGTAGATAGAAAGGCGCCGGCGATAACGCCAGTGGCCATTCCTCTAACAACTTTCCATATTACTCCCCCCTTTGAGTTATGAGCGCGCAAACTTGAAATTGATGTGACTATCATGGAGGCCATCGATGTACCTAAAGCCAAATGAACTACATTTTCAACGGGAACACCTTGTCGTAAGAATATCGACGTCAGTACCGGCACCATTATTCCACCACCACCAATACCGAATAGTCCCGCCATAAATCCGACAAAAGAACCCAGCAACAAAAACATCCATCCAATTTCTATCATCCGAGCTTCATTACACCACAATTTTGTCTGATTGCGGCAGTTGGCAGCCGTTGCAAACCGCCGAGGTGTTATCATGCTCCGATGGTTTTGGTTCAGT
Source organism: bacterium (assembly GCA_036244935.1). GTDB lineage: Bacteria > Nitrospinota_A > UBA7883 > JACRGQ01 > JACRGQ01 > BTTC01. Next base: position 16,615 of record BTTC01000002.1, read on the forward strand.
TCCTTTCCGCCGCCGCTATAGTAGCCGTCAGCGGCACCATACTCACTAAATACGCGGACAGGCTGGCCGATAAGCTCGGAATCTCAAGCGCCCTGATCGGACTTTTGCTGCTTTCTTTTATCACCTCCCTGCCGGAGCTGGGCGCCACCATATCCGTGGTGTGGCACGTGGGCAAGCCAAACATTGCCGCGGGCAACATCTTCGGCTCCAATACGTTCAATATATTGATAATCGCCGTTATGGATTTCATGATCGGTTCCGCATCCCTGTACGCAATTTCCAAAGTTTCCCATACCAAAAGCGCCCTCCTTGCCATGTTGATGACGGCTGTTTCAATCTGCGCGATAACGTTCGGCGGCATAGGAATTTTTGGAGACCGGATAGGCGCGGAGACGCTTGCGCTTCTGGCGGTATACGTCGGCGGCGTATACTTCATATTCAAGGAGGAAAAAGAATCCGGCCATCATCCCGCGGAGGCGGAAAGAGAGAGCGTTGTTTTTGAAGCGGGCGTGGTTTTTGCCAGCGGCGTCTGCGTCGTGCTGGCCGGGTACTGGCTTGCAAACGTTTCCGATGAAATCGAGCTGGTTACCGGCTGGGGTGAATCCTTTGTGGGTTATATTTTCCTTGCAATTGCCACGTCGCTGCCGGAGCTTGTTGTTTCCGTCACAGCGGTCAGGCTTAAGGCTTACGACATGGCGGTGGCCAATATCTTCGGGAGCTGTTTTTTCAACATCCTGATGTTTACGCTGGCCGATCCCTTTTACCATGCCCCTTTGCTCGGAGACGTAAGCAGCGTCAACATCGGTCTTGCGGCCGTATCGTTTGTCATGCTGGGCGTAGCTGGCGCGGCGTTTGCGGCGGGACGGCGCGGCATGAGATCCGGCATGGTGAAATGGATAATTATCGCGCTATACCTGCTGGGGAGCTTTGTTATTTTTTCGCCGGGGTAATTTTTTTGCAGGTCAACCTGCTATCGAGTAGGGTGACGGACCCCACTTGTCATGGTGAGTTGTCATCCTGAGCTTGTCGAAGGATCGAACCGCGACAAGCTCAGGAAGAAAACCACCCCTGCGCCCCTCCTCGTGAGCCGGGGATACACTACCCGCTATTGGTTGTGCTGAATGCGTGCGATAAATCACGCCGCAACGCGGAAAAATATCACATCGCCGTCGATAACCATGTAATCCTTTCCCTCGAGACGCATTTTACCTTTTTCCTTCGCCCCAAGTTCGCCGTTGCAGGCAACATAATCCTCGTACCCGATTACCTCCGCCCGAATAAAACCCTTTTTGAAATCGGTGTGGATTTTCCCCGCCGCGTTCAGCGCGTTAGTACCTTTTTCTATCGTCCATGCCCTTGCTTCCTTGGGGCCGGCGGTAAGGAACGTAATCAACCCCAGCAGTTCGTAACCGGCTTTTATCATTCTATCCAGCCCCGAACCGGCAAGCGACATTTCCCTACGGTAGTCGTTACGCTCATCCGTAGGAAGTTCGGCAATTTCCGCCTCCAGCTGCGAACAAACGGTGACGAAAGCGGCGGAGCGATTTTTTGCGTATTCGCGCACCGCCCGCACATGCGGAGTATCCTCGTCCGCCGGATCGCCGATATTTGCAATATACATCGCCGGTTTTGCGGTAAGAAGCGGCAGTTCCGCCAGCGGTTCCGACCCATCGATATGCGATACAGGTATCCCCCTTTGAAGTCCCTCTCTCAAAAGCTCCAGCTTCGACAGCAATTCAACCGCCTGTTTGTCACCGGACGCCGCAAGTTTAACAATAGTCTTTATTTTCTTTTCCACGCTGTCCAGGTCGGCGATCATGAGCTCGCTTTCAACCACCTCGATATCCCGCACCGGATCGACGGAGCCCATAACGTGCATAACGTCGCCGGACGAAAAACAGCGCACGACATGCGCTATCGCGTCCACCGAGCGGATGTGACCAAGAAAACGGTTGCCCAGTCCTTCGCCCCGGCTTGCGCCTTTTACCAGACCGGCAATATCAATGAATTCCATCTGCGTGTAGACAACGGTTTTGGATACGGCTATGGATGCCGCTTTTTCAAGCCGCTCGTCCGGAACCGGCACGCGCCCCACGTTCGGATCGACGGTGCAAAATGCGAAGTTGCTCGCAGCCGCGCCCGCAGATGTAAGGGCGTTGAAAAGCGTGGACTTTCCCACGTTGGGAAGCCCTATGATCCCGCAGTTGAATCCCATTTTATGACGGTACGATTAGAATCGGGCGGTTTCCGTGGGTATCAGAATTCAGCCAGACGGCTTGCAAGAGTCCGGGTTCGGCTCCGCAGCGGTTCATCCAGGCTTGCCGACAGCGCGCCGAGTACAGCTGATTGCGATTTCAGCCGCGAGGTCCAGGACGCGCGTTTCAGGCCGTCAATACGGCCGTTCGCATCCGCAACCTGGTTTTTAACATCACGAAGCTGCGCGCTGTTTGCCGCCACGGTTTTATCTATCCTGTCCATGGACACGCTCATGCCGGCAAACCGTGCCCGTTCCGAGCGCATATCGAAATACAAATAACCCACCACTACCATTAAAATCGCGCTCAAAACCATAGACGCAATAGCCGGTATGTTCCAACCCTTTCCTTTAAGCCCTGCGCCGGCCTTTATATCGGCGCCTTTTTGTGACGCATCCGGCTGCGTTTGACGCAATCCCGCAGGCCGGGCGGCTGATTTAGGCTTTTTTATGACATCTGCGACATCCACCCTTTTACCGCTTTTGACGGAATGGGTCTTTGTAGACGCCGGCCTTACGGACTCATCCGGCCTTGCGGCGGCCCTCGCCATTTGACCCGGCGCCGTGGCAATGCTCATACGCCTTACCGCCCCGAACAGGTGCGAAACCTTGCCGCCATGCCTCTTTTCTTCTTTTGAGGGAATTCTTTTATCAAGCGCGTCCGAACTCACATACGTGATGGCCGAAACTTTTTTTACGCCCTTCTTTTTCAGAATTTCGATTACCGCCCGGTTCGAAAGCCTTTTTATTTTTGCCAGCTCAAAAACACGTATTTTTTTCACAAATCGTATTTTATTGCACGTTTGTACAAAAGACAAGAAAGCAATTTTGTCTGATAATTTTTTAAAACAATCCTCAAGGTGTATAATTTTATTCATGGTAAGAACCGCGTTATTATCGGCAATTTTGGTAGCGGTTGCGGCGGGTATTGCGCCCGCAAAGGACGGGCCGGTTGGATCGATAGAAGTCAAACAGGCAAGGCCGCAGGTACCGTTGCTGGGCGAAGTCCGCGAATCCAGAATTCCGAAGTCGATCTTTTACAAAAAGCGAAAAGAGATAGTAAACGGGGATCTTCTTCTTATGGCTGGATACCTCACGAAGACAGATAAACCTTTCGGGGAGATAATCCACACGCAAACGGATGCAGAAGGCCTTTCCAGCGGCGATACCGTTGTCATAAACCGAGGCGCCAAGCACGGAGTGCGCCCAGGGGGCAAGTACTACATATACAGGAACATTAAAAAGGTGAGGCATCCGGAAACGAGAAAACGTTTCGGACACGTGGTAAGCATCGTCGGCGTTCTGGAAGTAACGGGCGTTACCTACCAAAAGATAAACCGCATAGGCGGGGGGTATGAGCCTGACCCGAAAGCGCTCTACAGTGACGCGGAAGGGGTCAAGGAACTCATCTCTACGGCGAAGATAGTGAAAGCCTATGACGCGATATTCGTAGGCGACTACATCATACCCGAATTCAATGTACGAGTTCCCATGATCGATCCCGACCGGCCTCTTGAGGAGAAGGAAATAAGGGCCGTCGTAATGGCCGTTACCGCGGATAAGGAGTCCGCCGCCGAAAACGACGTTCTTTACCTTGACGTTGGGCGTATGGCCGGCGTCATGGAGGGCGACGTCTTTGGTATCTATAAAAAACCGGCAAGAAAATCTGTTGCGGAAAGATACGATATTAAAAGGGGCGTGGCGAAAGCGCGGGTGATAATGGTACGGCCCTATACGTCCACCGCGGTAGTATTCAGTTCGAAGGATGAAATCTTCGCCGGTTACCTGGCCGGCTACCTCCAGGAACGCTGATAAATCCTTCATTCAGGCAATTCTGATCCATTGAACAAAGATCAATCCACGCGCGTAAGGAACGCGGAAATCATAACCATAGGCGACGAAATCATAACCGGCGCCATACTGGATACCAACGCGGCTTTTATCGGGCGTTACCTTTTCAATCGCGGTTACCAAATCGGACGCATAGTTTCGGTGGGCGACGATCCCCCGGCAATAAAATCCGCCGTGCGCGTCTCCATGAAAAAGGCCGACCTCGTGGTAGTCACGGGAGGGCTTGGCCCAACGCATGACGACATCACCAAAAAAACGCTCTGCGAACTTTTCAGGTGCAAAACCCGTTTTGACGAAAAAGTTTTAAAAATGCTTGAACGCCGATTCAAACGGATGGAAAGAAAAATGCCGGAGGTCAGCCGCCAGTACGCATTCATACCCACCGCCGCCGTGCCCGTAGAAAATCCCATAGGCATAGCGCCGGGGCTTTTGTTTGAAAAAAAAGTGCTGGTGATGCCGGGCGTTCCGGTGGAGATGGAAAACATGCTGCGTATGAAAGCGGAAAAACTTATTCCGCACGGCGGACGGCACATGCGTGAAAGGATTCTGCACGCGGACCGCATAAGCGAGCCGAACCTTATGGCAAAACTTTCAGGACTTGAAGAGGCGATGAAAACGACAAAGATCGCGTTTTTGCCAAAATGCGGACGCGTAGACATCCGCCTGACCGCTCACGGCAAAACGGCCAAAGAAGCAGCCGCGAAACTTGAATCCGCAACAAAACTGCTTCGACGCGACATCGAGGAAAACGTATGGGGCGTCGACGACGATACCATGGAAAGGTTGATCGGCGATTTTTTACGCTTACGCAAGCGTAACGAAACTCTTGCCGTGGCGGAGTCCTGCAGCGGCGGCGGAATCGGACAGTTGATAACATCCGTCCCCGGCAGCAGCAATTATTTTTTAGGCGGCTTGATCGTTTACTCCAACGAAGTAAAAATAAAACAACTCGGCGTACCCAAAGCGATTATCGAAAAACATGGCGCCGTAAGCAGGGAAACGGCTATTGCCATGGCCGAATGCGTGAAAAGGAAATTCGGCGCCGACTACGGACTATCCGCAACCGGCATATCGGGTCCCGGCGGGGGCACGAAGGACAAACCGGTGGGGCTTACGTTTGTAGCTTTGAGCGGACATGGCGTAAATTCGTGCCGCAGACTGCTTTTTCACCACGACCGGCGGATAAACAGGGAAAGAACCGCGTTTGAAGCGCTTCATCTTCTGCTGGAGCGGCTGCGCGCGCATTGAACGGCAAAATGTTTTTGTAAAATGAGACCTCTGAAAAACCATGTTCACGACGTTGTTTATGAGGATTGCCGTTCACAAATCCCCTCCTCAGTTTATGAGGAGGGGCTAGGGGTGGTGTCCAGAAGCCTTTTAAAACAAGGGTTATAGAAAACCCTTCCGGCGCTAAGCGCCACCTCCCCTTTTGCTCGCGCAAGGGGAGGATTGTTTTGAATCCAAACTTTTTCAGAGGTCTCAAAATCTAAATACTGCCCGTTCACTTTTAACCAGCTTTATTAGTGAATAAAGCCGGGTTAAAGTAAAGTACCCTGATGCGAAACGGCGGGATAGTTTGCAGCAATGTCGTAAAAAGATACGGCGGCCTTACAGCTCTTAGCGGGATAAATCTAAACATTAACCCTGAAGATTTTCTCATCCTTCTAGGCCCCAACGGTGCGGGCAAAACGACATTGATGAAGATACTGTGCGGTCTCGTGCGGCCCACCTCCGGCACGGCAGGCGTTAGCGGGATGGACGTATGCGACCAAAAGGTGCGCTGCAGGGTGGGAGTAATATCACACCAAAGTTTCCTTTACGACAATCTTACGGCAAGGGAAAATCTCATCTTTTACTCGGAGTTGTACGGCGTGAAAAATCCCGCAAACAGGGCGGACGACTTGCTTGAAAGCGTCGGGCTTTACCCTCGGCGGGACGACCTGGCGGGGAATTTTTCGCGCGGGATGACGCAGCGTCTCTCCATCGCAAGGGCGCTTGTGGCGGACCCGGATTTCGTTTTTCTTGACGAACCTTTCACGGGGCTCGACCTCAATTCCGCTTCTCTTTTCATGGAGCTTCTAAGAAACCTTCACAAGCGCGGCAAAACGGTGATGATGATAACGCACGACATCGACGCCGGAATTTCACTTTCCACGCGGGCCGTCATCCTTAACGCGGGACGCAAAACGCACGACGCGCCTACCGAAGGCGTAAGCGGAGAAGAGCTGAAAAAAATCTATATGGATAAAACCGGAACATGAATTTCTGGGTATCGCTGCGCGCCATCCTCGTGAAGGACCTTAAAACCGAACTGCGCTCCCGCGAGTTTTTGGGAAACACGTTCATGTTCGCCGTTATCGTGATCGTGATATTCAACTTCGCATTCCGCATAACGCCGCAAAACGGCCCCGAACTCGCTTCCGGCATACTGTGGATCGCTTTCCTGTTTGCGGGGATTCTGGGGTTGGGGCGCTGCTTCATCGTTGAAAAGGAAAACGACTGCATGAACGGGCTTACGCTTACGCCCCTTGACAGGACGGCGCTCTTTTGGGCCAAGTTTGCGGGCAACCTTATTTTCATTTTGATAATACAGGTCATGGTGGTGCCTGTTTTCATCGCGCTTTATAACATAAACGTAATGGAACATTTTTTTGAACAGTCGCTGGTGTTTTTGCTGGGCGACGCGGGCTTCATGGCGCTGGGTACGCTTATATCCGCTATGTCTGTTAATTTGAGGGCGCGCGAAATCCTTTTGCCGGTGCTTCTTTTGCCTCTTTTGGTGCCGCTTTTGATCTTTTCCGCCGAGGCGAGTTCGGTTTTGATCCAGTCGGGGGATATGGCCGTATACTATTCGCGCATAAAATTCGTTGCGGCGTTTGACGTGATTTTTTTTGTTGCGTGTTCGCTTGTGTTTGAATATATAGTGGACGAGACATGATGTATTTATTCGCCGCGTACTCGGTAATCTGGCTTGCCATTTTCGGGTACCTGATTTTTATAGACAGGAAGCTCAACCGCCTGTCGGCTGAAGTCGACTTTTTGCGGCAAAGTAATGACAAAATTTCTTGACGACCAGCGGTTCAGAATAGCCCTTGCCGCGCTTTGCGCCGTGCTGATGACCGCCGCGCTTTATACGGCGCTGGTGTGGTCGCCCGACGCGGAGGGCGAGACGGTGGTCTTCAGGATATTGTATTTCCATGTGCCGGTGGCCATAATG
>BTTC01000003.1:0-23534 GCA_036244935.1 bacterium
CAATACGCGGGTGGACGAACTGGTTATCCACTGGCCGTCGGGAATCGTCCAGCGGGTTGATAACCTCTCCGCAGACCAGGTGTACCGTATAACCGAACCGGACTCTTCCCAATCCGCTAAAGGCGGGTTTTATACTAAATTGACATTTTAAAAAAAGTGGGGTATACGTAAGCCGGAAAAAGCTGTAAGGAAAAATCCTACCCGTTTCCAATTAGATTTTTTTTGTAGGTAGAGTCCAACGTGTTCACTATCGATTTCCAACGGGTTCACGCCTTCCGGAAGCGATGAGAGGGAGGTGGTTTTATAGGCGTATCAGGGGTGAGGTAAACGCCGGATAGGTTTCGGCTCCACATAATTTTTTTTTAACAGGGGGAAAATAATGTTCGGAATAATAAAGAAAATTTCAACGGTTTTTGCGGCGGCGCTCTCGCTGCTGTTTCTGAGTACCGGTTCTGCGTTTGCCGCGGGGGGCGTACCGGATCCAGCCAGTGCGGATTTGCCGAACGCCGTTACCATGGACGTCGACTGGACATACAATTTTATCAGGGCGGCGCATGTTGCTAACGGCGTAGCCATGACCAACAGGACGTCGGGCACCATACACCTGAGAGGCGTTCCCGCCGGCAGCGCCGTGTATCGGGCGTTTCTTTATTACAACTTTTCAGACGGTAACGCCGTAGGGGCCAAACGCGTACCGGCGATTATTAACGGCCACAGGGTAAGCGGCCAGAAAGTGGCCGACAATATTGACCCGTGCTGGGGCGCTGCTGGAAACCACACATACAGGGCGAACGTAACGGCATTCGTGCCCAAGAAAAAACCGAACCAGGATTACGTAGTGGCTTTTACAATCAACAAGGCAACTACGGGTGAAAACCCTTGGGATCTTGGTAACCCCCAAAACCATGTCAAGGGCGCTACGCTGATCGTGGTTTACCGGAGTGCGGAACTGGCAGGTTCGGTGACCATTTATGATGCGCTGGACGGCTCGGAGTTTAATGGGCTTGGTACGTTCAACCTTGTTAATCCGGGCGTCACCGCCGCCGGACTCTTTACCATGACCGGCGCCGATGGACAGCGCGGACAAGGGCATGATAACGGTGCAGCCAACGAAACCACCTTCTTCAATGGCACTCAGATTGCCGGCCCGCCGGTTGTCATGAGCGACTGGGACGGAACCGACGGCATACCGATGCCGCAGCTTTGGGATACGCATACTCACCCGGTGAAGCTGGCTGGCGGTCTGGAGAATGTTGTTTACAACGCTCCTGCGGACTGCCTTGTACCGGTCGCGTTTGTCATACAGGACTAAATACAACTGCTGAATAGCAGCGCTTAAGACTTTGCGAAAACCCGGTGCAGGGGATATACATAACCCCCTGCACCGGTATTATTTACTTTTTTAAAAGAGCGGACATCCGCAGCCGCAAAATTGACGACCATGAAAATGCAATACATAAAAGCTCTGATCTCCGCCGCTGCGGTGTTGTGCCTGCTTGTTCCAGGATGCTTTAACAACTACCCGGACACGCCTCTTTCGGAACGGCCCATCTGGGAAACCGAAAAACTTAACATCGTACTTATCGAAACCGACGACCAGCGCTGGGATACGCTGTGGGCCATGCCTATCGTCCAGCGGGAGATGGAACAAAAGGGCGTGGTATTTACAAACGCATTCGTCACCAACCCGGTTTGCTGTCCATCCAGATCCAGCCAGCTTTCCGGCGGGTTTTATTCACACAATACAAACGTACTGTCAAATATTTTGCCCAACGGCGGCGCGCCGCTCTTCAAGGATGAAAAAACCATAGCAACGCTTTTGCAGCAAAACGGATACAAAACGGCGCTTATCGGGAAATACCTGAATGAATATTTAGAGTTGTTCATCGATGAAAGTACACCTTATATACCACCCGGCTGGGATTATTTTGCTGGTTTCAAGGGTTCTGAGAACGACTGGTTTAACTTCGATGCCGCCGTCGGCAGCTCCTCTTATAATGCCCCGACCACCGGAATATTGGAGGCGCTGACCGATACTTACCTTACCGATTATGAGAAAGACAAGGCGTTGAAGTTCATTGATGATAATTCAGGCTCGCCCTTTTTCCTCATGTTGAGTACGCAGGCCCCCCATCCCCCCGCCACTCCCGCGCCGGGTGACGAGGACCTGTTTCCCGATTACCTGTATTCCGACCGGGGTTATGATGAGAATGACCTGGACGATAAACCGCGATGGGTTCGAAAACATCAGAATTCCTGCAAGGCTTCCCCGAAATTATACTCGCATTGCCTTGATGACCGCGACGCCAAGATCAGAAAACAGCTTAAAAGTCTGCAGGCGGTAGATAGGGCGGTTGAAGCGGTTATCGTAAAACTTGAAGAAAGGGGACTGCTTGATAAAACGGTTATTATATTTACATCCGATAACGGATATTTATGGGGCGAGCATAGTCTTTGGCAAAAGGGCAAGCCATATGAGGAATCCATCAGGGTTCCATTTGTTATAAGGATACCCACCATCGGACCCGGAGAGGTTGACAAACTGGCGGCCATGGATATTGACCTGCCCGCAACCATTCTTGAGCTTGCGGGGATAGAAAATCTAAACGGTGACGGCAGCAGCCTTTTGTCCCTGATACTGAATACGCAATCTGAATGGAGAGAGGAGCTGCTGCTGGAACATTTCGAGGGGCATCGGTGGGTTCCCACATGGGCGGCAATAAGGACAAAAGATTGGAAATACGTGGAATACGTTACCGGAGAAAAGGAACTGTATGACCTGGTAAACGATCCTTATGAATTGGAGAGCAGGCACGATGATCCCGACTATAAAACGAAAAAAGATTACCTTGCCGGCAAACTGGCTCCGTTAAAGGGTCTTGCCATTAAAACGGACAACCTTCCCGATCCCTACGACAACTATAACTTGCCGCAGGGTTCAGTGGGTGAGGGATACGGCTTCCAGTTGAGCGCCTGGGGCGGCACCCTGCCCTACAACTGGGAAGCGTACATCGACGGGGACAAATGTACGGAACCGCTGCCGGACGGCCTTGTTTTAAACAGCGACGGATTCATAACAGGAACCCCTGCAACGGCGGGGATATGGAAACCCTGCATCAAAGCGCTGGACAGCTCGGTGTCCCTGCAGCACGGCGGGCCGCAAACGTATATCAAGGAATTCAGAATCAAAATCTCTTCTCCGAACTGATTGTCCGTCAGCTGGTTTAAACCGTTGCAACATGAAATACCTTTGCAACATGAGATATCTTTTAGATTTCGGGTATTTAGACCATACTAAAAACAGTAACGACATCTTTTTACACTTGTCCAACCGGGGTACATACTCATAACTTGTTGATTCATATTGCTTATTTGACGTAAGTTGGGTTTGAGCGGTGATCTGACTGTCAAATTTCTTTACATATTTGCCGGCAAGGTCTGTTTAATGGGCAAGCCGTTGTTAATACATTGATAAATAAAAGAAAACCCCACGTTTTTTAACGATAAATAACACTTATTAACCCATCATGGCGTTACGCTGGTGTCAGCTTTCTTTACATTATTAACGAAATTTAAAATTCGGGTTTATTTCGCTGCAAACTCAACTCTCAATTAATCAATAAGATACCCACCGCTCTTTTTTTGGCAAAGATATTGCACCCAATCTCCTGTAAAAACTGCAACATTAGGGGAATCATCATGGGGCTAACTGGAACAACATCAACACCGCAATCAGGCGGGAAACCGGCTGGTTTACGCTTTTACGCTTTCATACTGGAAGGGGGGGTGAGTAATCAGCAGTAAATAACTTTTATCAAAATGGATTCCCTAAAAATAATTTAATGAGAGGAGAAATTGTAATGAAACAAAAAGCCAATTGGCAAAAATATCCCGGACTAATAGGCATCGCTGTATTTGCAGCGTTGATTATCAGTTTTACCTTATCATCTGCTGCGTACGCCGATGACGCCAGAGGCAAGGCGGGGGTAAGCGAAAGAGCAAAAACGGGCGTGCTGCAGCCCGCAAAAACCCCGGCTGTGGATTATCTGAGCAGACCGACCAGTGCGCAGATTGATCTCGCGAAAGCCGGCATGGCGGCCGTCAGCAGGGCTAATGCCGTAAGGCCGAGACCGGGCGTAAGCCCGGCGGCGCTTTCAGACGGCGCTGCGGCAGCGCCCCCCCCGGGATCCGAAACGCAAGTGATCGGAGAAAACGCGCCGAACGCGCCAAGTACTTTCACGATTTTCAGGTCGGATATACCCACGGAAACGTTTTATAGCGGTTACCAGTCCGACATCGCGGAAGCGGCCGTCAGCGCAGCCGGCAAAGACGTGTTCATGACCTGGAACTGGGGCGCCGCAAGCTCGGCGGACGGTGGTCAGAACTGGACATACGTTAACCCGTGGGCAGGCCCCTGGCCGGCAGGCGTAAGTTTCTGCTGCGACCAGGATACGCTCTATGATCGCGGCCGTGATATGCACATCTGGTACCGCATGGGGCTTGAACCCAACTACGGGGAAAACGCGGTAATTATCAGCCGTTCCATCGATGACACCAGTAGTTGGGTCGATTACGTGCTTGTCCCGACGGATTTGGGTTTAACCGGAGAATGGTTTGATTATCCTCAAATAGCGACAACCAACGATTTTCTTTACATCACCACCAACATGTTCCAGGGCCTCAGCTTCGCTCGAACGGCGGTTATTAAAATCAACTTGAACGTCCTCAGGGCAGGAGGCGGGTTGACCTACCAGTATTGGGATTTCACTTACTATTTCACCCTTGCACTGGCACAGGGCGCAACCGATACCATGTTCATGGCCACTACCTACAACGCAGCGAGTGGTTGGGTTGATCTGTTGTTCCAAAAGGAAGGTCAGATTGTTTGGAATTTTTCTTATCCAACCGTCCCGGCATGGACGCCTACCAACAGGGGTGATGCGAATTGCCCCGTACCCAACGGCAGCAATCCATGCGGACGCTTTGACGACCGCATGATGGCGGGATACATAGCAAGAAATGACGGGAGAGCGCAGGAAGTCGCCTTCTTCTGGAACGTGGCGGAAGGTGGATCTTACGCAGCCCCTTATATTGATGGGGTCAAGTTCCGCGCGGGAAACCGGGCGATATATCCTGGGAATAAAGGCCGCCCACTAGTGTGGTCCGGTAGCACTTCATTTTTCACTCCCGCATTTTCACCCAACGAGCGTGGTCACGTAGCCGGCGTCATTAATTACGTGACTCCCGGATATTATGTCCGTGCCGGCGCGGTTATAGACGACGACTACAACGGGACGCCGCCAGGTTGGTCTCTTTACTACCTCGCCGGCAGCAGCGGCGGTCCTTCTAACGATGTCTATGGTGATTACAACCGCGTGCGTCCTTATTATCCCGGCGGCGCGGCATGGATAGGTTCGTTCCACACCACAACATCTTCGGCCAACAACTCCAATCCGCAGATTGCCATCTTCGGCAGGGCGCGTGACAGGAATAGTGTTGAAAACTGGTGGGACAAGTAATATTTAACGGTACTTAACAAATGGCGCCGGGTCTGTGTCGGGCCCGGCGGCCATTTAATTTTTTTCCGTTCGCATTGCATTGAAAACCGAACGGTGATGCAGCAAGGGGGAGTATCTTTTGCAGGCAGTAGAAGAAGAAAGCAGGATCGCAGAACACGATACCGTGTTTCCGGTTGCTTCCGGGCATACGTCGTGGAGCGAAAGCCCATTGCTCCCGCGGCTATGGCGGTATAGCAAGACTATGCTTCTTCTGCTTGACACGGTCACCATATTCTGCGCTTTCATGCTGGCTTATTACGCCCGGTTCTATATCGATTTTATTCCTTCGGGCAGGGACTTCGTCGGCGACGCGCAATCGTACATGAACAGCGCGGCGGTTTTGACCATGATCTGGGTATTCCTCATATGGCGTGACGGCGGGTATGAGAACGGTCTGCATGGCGCGGGCGCGCCGAGATTCCGTATTCTCATAAGAAGCGGATTCTATGCCGTTGCCGGCCTTATGGTCATATCCTTCCTGTACAGGGAATTGCTTCTCTCCCGGATGGTTTACCTTACGAGCGGTCTGTTTGCCGCAACCGGGATGCTTTGTTTGCGGTTCATGTTCATATCAGTCGACAGGAACCTTGCGGAAAAGGGCGTAATAGTTCGGCGCGTGGCTATCGCCGGCGCAAACGGATCGTCCCGTGAATTGGTTGAACGCATGAAAGGCAAGTGGAGCACGGCGAAAGTTATTGGATATATAAATTGTAACGGACTGGTTGATATTGAAGTGCCGACTGGCGAAAAACTTCTTGGCTGGTTGAACGAGGTGAGGGAAATATACGAAAAATCCCCATTCGACATTTTGATTATAACCTCGCCGGAACAGGTGCAGCATCAATGCAGCGAATACAACGATACGGTAATGGAGGTTATCAATTTCTGCGAAGAAAAAAATGTTGCGATACACATGCTGACGGGGTCATTCAACGTGGCCGTAACGCAAAGCGAGATCGGCAGTTTTTCCGGGATGCCGCTGCTGAAGCTGCAGGACGCATCGGTGCATCCGATCTATATCACAATCAAGCGCATAACGGATATTTGCATATCCGTTGCGGTGATGCTGGTTGGATTGCCTGCGTGGCTCTTGATCGCCCTGCTGATAAGGCTTACGGGCGAAGGCCCGGTGCTTTTCACGCAGACAAGGGCGGGGTTTCACGGAAAACCGTTCAAGATGTACAAGTTCCGTTCAATGGCGGTGGATGCCGAGAGCAGGCTGAAGGAGCTGGTTGATATCGACAATCTGGATCAGCCGGTATTCAAGATCAAGGACGATCCTCGCGTGACCGCAATCGGACGATTTTTGAGACGCACCAGTCTCGACGAAATACCGCAGCTGCTAAACGTATTAAAAGGCGATATGAGTATCGTCGGCCCCAGGCCGGAAGAGCTTGTAATCGTAAAAAAATATAACCAATGGCAGCGGCGGCGGCTGAAAGCCAAACCGGGCCTGACCGGATTCCAGCAGATAAAAAACCGCGGCGAGCCGGATCTCGCGCAGCGAATCAAGTACGACCTTATTTACCTTAAACAGCAAAACCTGTCACAGGATTTTTACATCATGGCAAGAACGGTATGGGTGGTGCTTCGCGGAAATGGAACCACGCATTGAATTGACATTTTAAAAGCAAACGTTTTTATTTATTAAAAAAAACCTGCACAAAACAAGGAGACACAAAATGAAAAAGGTTTTATCAGCTGTCATTGCACCGGCGTTCATTGCCTCTGTCTTTGCGCTGTCCGCCTGCGCGGGAAGCGCCGCAACTTCAGACCGGCCCGAACAATCCACCTCTCTTATGTCGGCCCCAGGCGATGCTAACGGCTCATGGGCCAGCGGGGTCGCGGGGTCGTGGGGCATCGGGTACGATAAAAACAGCGACCGCGTCTGGGTATCCAACCCGGTTGCGTTCGGCGGCGATGATCTCGACTACCAGTTCCAACGGAACGGCGCAGGCGCGGGCGCGGCAATAAACACTTCCGCATGGATAGGCAGCTGGGCGGCGGATATGGCCTTCAACATGAATACAGGAATGCTGTGGCAGGTAAATGTCGGCGGCGGCGACTGTATTCACGAACTTGATCCGTTAACCCTGACCGCCACGGGTAATACCATCTGCCCGGCATGGGCCGTTTCCCAGCACGGACTTGCGTATGATTACACAACCGATACCTATTACGCCGGCGGCTGGAACGAACAAATCGTCTACCATTTCGATTCCGCCGGTACCATACTGGATTCTACTTCCGTCGGCTTGCCGATCTCCGGTCTTGCGTATAATCCGTCAACCGGGCACCTGTTCGTGATGGTAAATGATTCCGCGGTTGATGACCTTTACGTGCTTGACGTTAATAGCGGTTACAGCCAGACGGCATCATACTCCGTCGCGGGGCTGGGCGATCTGGAGCAGGCGGGCCTTGCGATAGACTGCGTCGGCAGCCTGTGGGCCGTAAATCAGACTACCAACGACGTTATTGAAATTGACTCCGGCGAAACATCCGCATGCCCGTCACCCTGGCGGCTGAAGGCTGACATGCCGACTCCTCGAACATATCTCACCGCCAGCGTGGCTAACGGCAAAATCTACGCGATAGGCGGCGGAGGCGCAATGGACTTGGTGGAGGAATACGATCCCGCAATCGATACGTGGACGGATTGCGGCGGCAGCTGCGCGACGATGCCCACGCCGCGATACTACCTCATGAGCGGAGAAGCAGGCGGGATGATCTACGTCATAGGCGGCTACAATGGAGGGGCTTCGGATGTGGTAGAGGAATACGATCCTGCAGCCGATACATGGACGAACTGCGGAAGCGGCTGCGCGCCGATGCCCACGCCGCGTTGGAGTACCGCAATTTCGGTGGTTAATGGTTTGATTTACATATTCGGCGGGTATGATTTCGTGACTTTCCATACCACGCTCGAGATTTACGATCCTGCAACCGATACATGGACGACGGGAGCGCCGATGTCAGCTGCAAGGGCTGAAATTTCGGCTGCCGCAATCAACGGTAAAATCTACGTATTCGGCGGCTGGAACGGCGGTGAAATTGTTGAGGAATACGATCCCGCAACCGATACATGGACGAACTGCGGCGGAACCTGTACGATAATGCCGACTCCCAGTACCGGTTACAGGGCCGCGGCGTTTGGCGGCCTCGCATACGTGATGGGCGGTTTTAACTCAACCGATGGTTACCTGAACAGCGTCGCTGTATTCGATCCGGTTGCGAATAGCTGGATAGCCGGGCCGCCAATGCTGTCCGAACGGTTTTTGTTCGGAACCGCCGTGGTTAACGGAACGATCTATGCCGCAGGTTCTGATTATTCATCAGGTGATGTCGCCAGCGTAGAGGCATGGTCTCCACCTTACGTTACTGCCGGTCCGATAAGCGGCGATACGACCGAAGGCGGCGGCACGGCGACGTTCACGGTACAGCTTAACGGCGCGCCGTCCGCCGATGTAAGCATCGGCGTCAGCAGTTCCAATCCCTTGGAAGGGACACCGGATATTTTCACCTTGCTTTTCACTCCGGGTGACTGGAACATCCCGCAGACGGTTACCGTAACCGGCGTCGACGATGCCGTAGTGGACGGCGACCAGCCGTATACGATTATCCTTTCGCCCGCAGTTTCCACTGACCCTGGTTATGACGGCTTTGATCCGGCGGACGTTTCCGTACTCAATCTGGATGACGATGTCGTCGTTGGCGATAAAGCCGTCGCGGTAAGGTCTATCCCCGATGTGAACGGCAACGGCAGCCCTGACGTTGCGGCGCTTTACTACGATTCCACGTCTGGCAACGGATACGTGTACATCAATGACGGCGCCAGCGGCGCGGCGATAAGCAGCGTATCTTTCGGAAGCGCATACGAACCGCTTGATCTCGAGATAATGCCCGATGAAAGCGGCAACGCCGTATCCGAACTTGCGGTACTGGGTCTGCGTTCAAGCGACGGCCTGTTCCGCGTTTCGATAAAGGACGCCTCAACCGGCGGCTTGCTGAACGTCGCGTATTTCAACACCGAGTTCAACCCGATAGATTTTGCCATACTGCCTGATATGGATGCCAATCCCGGCGCCGAAGTTGCGGTGCTGGGCGTAAGCGCCATAGACGGCAAGGTTCGCGTAATGGTGAAGGACGCCTTAACGGGAAGTTCGATAAAAAAGATTTTCTTCAACCAGATTTATACGCCGCTCGGCATTGAGCCCGTGCCGGACATCGACGGCAACGGCGCGTGGGAGGTGGCGGTTTTACGCGTCAATACGGCAGACGGCAACGTAAGGGTTTCGGTTAAGGACGCGCTGACCGGCAGTCCAATAGAAAACGTCTTTTTCGGCAACGGTTATTCTCCCGCCGACTTCAAGGTTGTGCCGGATATCAACGGCAACTCCGCGTCGGAGATCGCTTTCCTCGGCTTGCGTACTTCCGACGGAAGCGTGCGCGTAACCGTTAAGGACGCTTTTGATGGCGCAACGATAAAGAAAGTCTTTTTCGATTCGGCCTTTTCGCCGTTTTCGCTTGGCATAGTGCCCGACGTCAGCGGCAACTCCGCGTCGGAGCTTGCGGTGCTTGGCGTTAATTCGGGAACCGGCGGCATACGCGCAACGGTTAAGGATTCATTAGACGGTTCGGCAGTGAGTAACGTTTTGTTTGGATCAACCTATCTGCCAAGCGATATGGCCGTATCGCCCGATATCGACGGCAGCGGCTACGCCGAGCTTATGGTGCTGGGCGTGAGGACGAGCGACGGTCAGGCAAGGGTGTCGATCAAGGATGCCTCCACCGGTGGTAACGTAAAGAACATCTTCATACCGTAAACATAGTGAATAACGGGCGGGCAAAACCGATTGCCCGCCTTCTTTTTTTTTGCTCTATGTGATAGTATCCCAGCCGATATGATTTTTACAATACGCGCTTCTTTGAAAATTGCTGGAACCGTAACTGTTCCATGCGTACGTGTACGAAAATTTCTACACACCCTCCTTCTTACGCGCCCTCTGCGTCCTTAGACGGAAAAAGTCGTCGAGGCCGCAGGGGGCGAAAACATCCTCGATACATTTTTCTATAGCGTTTCAAGTTTTGGCAGATACGATATATTTTCCAACAGGTCTGAATATTAACATTGCGTATGAACATCGTATTCATGGTAAAGCAATATGCTTTAATCTGTAGAACGTAGTGAAATCGAGGTCCAAAATCCGACGATCCGCAGGTTTTTTCAGTAACAATGAATTAGTATACAAGGTTTCGAAAGGATATAAATAAAATGCCGAAGATAACGATTTTCGATACGACGTTGCGGGACGGTGAACAGTCGCCGGGGTTTTCAATGAACATCGACGAGAAATTGCAGCTGGCGCACCAGCTCGCCGCACTGAGAGTGGATGTTATCGAAGCGGGATTTCCCGTTTCCAGCAGCGGCGACTGCAAGGCGGTAAACGAAATAGCAAAAAAGGTTAAAGGCCCGGTTATCTGCGGGTTGGCCAGGATGCTGGAAAAAGATATCAAGGCGTCCGCCGATGCGTTAAAGCCTGCGGCCAGAAAGCGCATCCATGTGTTTATCAGCACTTCGGACGTGCATATAAAATACCAGCTCAAGAAAACGAAAACGCAGGTGACGGCAATGACGCGCACGGGCGTGAAACTTGCCAAACGTTTTACTAAAGACGTTGAGTTTTCGTGCATGGACGCAACGCGCACCGACCCGAAGTTTTTGTACGATATAATCGCGCAGGCCGTGGAAGCGGGCGCGACCACCGTCAACATACCGGATACGGTGGGTTATACCGTTCCAGAGGAGTTCTGCTGTTTGATAGACGGAATAATCGAAAACGTACCGGACATAAAAAAAGCGGCGTTGAGCGTCCACTGCCACAACGACCTGGGCCTTGCGGCGGCCAATTCGCTTGCGGCGGTAAATCACGGCGTGAGGCAGATAGAGTGCACGATAAACGGCATCGGCGAGCGCGCCGGCAACGCATCTTTGGAAGAAATAGTGATGGCCATAAAGACGCGCAGGGATTTTTTTAAACACAGTACCGGCATCAATACCACGGAAATCTACAAAACAAGCAAGCTGCTTACGGCCATAACAGGCGTTCCGGTGCAGCCGAACAAGGCAATAGTCGGCGAAAACGCCTTCGCGCACGAGGCGGGCATACATCAGGACGGCGTAATTAAAAGGCGCGAGACATACGAGATCATGACTCCGCGCTCAATCGGCCTCAAAGACAGCCGCATGGTTTTAGGAAAACATTCCGGCAGGGCCGCCTTCAGAAAAAAAATGAAGGCGTTGGGATTCAAACTGGACGGCGGACAACTCGATGCGGCTTTCGTGCGCTTCAAGCAGCTTGCGGACAAAAAAAAGAAAGTATTCGATGAAGACCTTGAGGCGGTAGCGGGTGAAGAAATAGCGACTCGGCACCAGACTTACGAGCTGGTATATTTCCACGCCGCAACGGGCAGTCAAACCATACCGACCGCCACGGTGAAGCTGAAAAAAAAGGACGGCGCATGGACGCAATCCGCCATCGGCGCCGGCCCCATTGACGCGATCTATAACGCCATCGACAGCATAACGGGGCTTAAGGGCAAACTTGTAAATTACTCCGTCAGGGCCGCCACTGCCGACAAGGACGCGGTGGGAGAGGTGACCGTGCAGGTTGAGTTTGAAAAAGGGGTACGCGTTCGCGGGATCAGCGCTTCCACCGATACCGTTGAAGCCAGTACGCGCGCGTACGTTAACGCGCTTAACCGCGCGTTTTCGGAAAGCGGCGGCTGACAATGGCAAGCTGGTTCACCCGTAAAAAGGGTCCGCTGAGTAAAAGCTCGAAGCGCTCCATGCCGGAAGGCATTTTTATTAAATGCGGGGGCTGCGGTGAGATGCTTGTGAGTACCGATCTCGAAAAAAACTTCCGCGTATGCCGCAAGTGCGGAAAGCACCATACGCTTTCCGCGCGCGGCAGGATCGAACTGCTGATAGACGAAGGCAGTTTTATTGAACATGACGCCGGTCTATCCTCCATCGATCCGCTGAAGTTCCGCGACACCGCGAAATATAAAGAGAGGCTTAAAAACGCGCAAAAGGCCGCCGGATCGAAAGAAGCCGTGATTTGCGGCGGTGGAAAAATGAACGGTTATGAAGTGGAGATATGCGCCTTCGAGTTCGGCTTCATGGGGGGAAGCATGGGTTCCGCCGTCGGGGAAAAAATTACGCGCGGCGTGGAGCGCGCAAAAGGCAAGAGATGTCCGATTATAATCGTATCGTGCAGCGGCGGCGCTCGGATGCAGGAAGGCGCCTTCTCCTTGATGCAGATGGCGAAGACCGCTTCGGCGCTTGCCGTTTTCGGGGAGATGGGCCTTCCTTACATATCGGTTTTGGCGCATCCCACCGCCGGCGGCGTTACCGCGTCGTTCGCAATGCTTGGTGACGTGATACTGGCGGAGCCGGAAGCGCTGATCTGCTTCGCCGGTCCACGGGTGATAGAACAGACAATCAAGCAAAAGCTGCCTGATGGTTTTCAGTGCTCGGAATTTCTTTTGGAGCACGGATTCCTGGACCGCATCGTAAAAAGGGATGAGCTTAAAAAAACCATAACTATTTTCATAAAGCACATGAGCGGAGCCATACCCTCATACAATCTTCCGAAGGCGGCGGTTTGATTCGGGGTTATGTTTTCTTTTGCGCCCTCGCCCCATCACCGATCATATAGGCCACCATCCGATCCTGCTCTTTTGGCCCGATGAGAACGAACCGCGTCACGCATAGAAACACTTTTTTGCCTTTCAGTACGCCCGATTTAATACGCAATACCTCGCTGACCGTGCATATGGGGTTCTTGTCGAAAGGGAAAAACATCTCTACGTAAAGCAGGCTGCCGACGGGGATTTCCTTAGCCGCGTAGAAGGCCGCGCCGCCGCCGCTGAATTTGCCGCCCAGCCCCCTGAAAAAATCGGTAAGGCTGTATTTTCCTTCGTCCTCATTCCTTGCGGCAATCATGTACCTGACGGGAATGGACAGGTTTATGCGGAAATCCATCCGCGCATCACGACCTCCGCTGGATGGCCGCTGCGCGATCATCCTGCTTTCCCCTTCAGGATTACTATTTCTACCCGCCGGTTTTTTGGACGGTTTTCGGGGACTAGCGGAAAACGCGGTTTAAACTCTCCGTAACCCGCCACAATGAAACGCTTGGGGTCTATATTTTCCTCTTCGATAAAGTAGCGTACAACCGTCGCTGCGCGCGCGGTGGACAATTCCCAGTTCGTCGGGAAACGCGGTGTCTTTATGGGAACGTCGTCGGTGTGTCCTTCCACCAGCACTTTAAGGGGGATGGTCTTGATGATGGCCGCCACTTTTTTCAAAAATAGCACGGTATCCGGCAGGAGGTCGGCGCTGCCCGGCGTAAAGAAAAAATCGCCGCGTGAATATATTACGAGCCCGCGAGTATCCGACGTCAATTCAATGTCGTTAACCAGGTTGTTGTCCGTAATGATCCTGTGCATCTTATCCCTGGCTTCATCTATCGGCGAGGCCTTTCTTTCTACGATCGATTTTCCACCCAGGGCGTCGCCGATATTTTTCAGCACTTCCAGATATTGATCGGCGTTCGGCGCCGCAATGCTGAAAAGCATTACAAAAAAGGTGAGCAGCAGCATCATCAGGTCACCGAGTATTCCAAGCCATGCTACATCTCCGTAGGCTTCTTCATGCGCATCTTCTTTTATGGATTCTATTTCAAAATTGTTAACAGGCTGCATTGCCGTTTACGATCTCCTTTGGCGTTTCAATATTTCTTCGTAGTACGACGCGCGCTGCTCCGGCGGCAGATATGAATTCAGCTTGCGTTCGATTATTCGCGGGTTCATGCCGGCTTGCAGCATAAGGACGCCCTCTATTATGATCTGCGTCCGAAGCGCCTCGTCGTTCGTGCGGGATTTGAGTTTTTCCGAAACCGGCAGGAAAAACAGGTTGGCCATAATTGCGCCGTAAAAGGTGGTTATAAGAGCCACCGCCATACCCTGTCCCAGCGCTGAGGCGGCTCCTGTGGTGGAGGAACCCAGTGACTGAAGCATCTGCACAAGACCGATAAGCGTGCCGATCAGTCCGAAGGCGGGCGCGAACCTGCCTGCGGTTCGGAATATGTGCTCGCCCCTGCGGTGGCGGCTCTGCACGAAATTCAGTTCCGTTTCAAGCACTTCCCTGATGAGCTGAGCGGGGTGTCCGTCTATCACAAGTTCCAGTCCCAGCTTGATAAAGCGGTTGTTTATGGCGGTAATATCCTGCTCGAGCGAAAGCAGGGACTGTTGTCTGGCTTTGAACGAAAGCCGCACCATCAGGGCAATAACCCACGATGGATTCTGTATGTCCTTTTTGAAAATCTGCAGCAGCACCCCGCTTACCCGCATAACGCTGGGTAGGGGGAAACTTATGAAAACGGCCGCTGTGGTGCCGCCGAGAACGATCATGAGCGCGGGGACGTTTATGAATACCTCAAAGCCGCCCTGGTTTAAAATCGCAATAAAAAACAGGGTTATACCGGTCAGTATCGCAAGGAAAGTCGACATCCGCTATTTACTCCGCAAACAGTAAAACGAGAGTTCGATTATCGTCACAGGTACGATACTCCTATTTCGCTTTTATTGTTGTCGTAATAAAAGGAGACCTTTTCGTATTCATTACTCAGCCTCATTGTGGCGCCGGATATTTTTATGATGGTTCCGGGGTGCGCGATCTGCGATACCTTAAGCCTTGCGTTATTGAAACGCACTTCCTTTTGGGTAATTTCATCGAGTTTTTTCCTGTCTTCATTGATGTTCTGGTCAAGTTTTATATGCCGCATAATGCACGCTCCGAACTCACTGATTTTCTCCATCTGTTCCGCGTTCAAACTCCCCCCTTCCCTGCGAACAACGTCCGCGGCGTCAAAAAGGGAGGTTACAATATCCTCGGGGTTGAAACTCAACATCAACGGCAAATCGCCCGCCTTATGTTTTATGGTGGAGATAACCGTCGTCTTTTCCGTTTCGAGCTTGTTCAGCTTTTCTTCCGCCCGTTCCATTATGATTTTTGAAAAAGGGTTTGAACCCAGTTCAATCTCTGTCGGCAGCGCCGATTCCGAACCGACCCGTTCAACTTCCACCCCTTCCATTACGCGCACGGTGCCTCCCACCAGACGGCCTTTTTTTCGGATGGTAAGTTTCTTGCCGCATATTATGCGGCTGTTCATTACCGGGCCGTCTACCAGTATGTCGCCGGAGGCCTCCGCCCCGGCGTTTTGAATAAACTGGCTGTATATGCTTTTCCCGGCAATCATGCTTCCAATGTCGTTGCCCGCTATCCCGCCTTTCGCAACGATGTTTCCAGCCGCCCTCACCGTTGCGTCTTCTATCAGGCCGCGCACCTCCACATCGCCGTCGGACGATATGTTGACCGATTGCGACACCGTCCCGTGCACCAGGACGGA
The DNA here is from genome assembly GCA_036244935.1 of bacterium. GTDB lineage: Bacteria > Nitrospinota_A > UBA7883 > JACRGQ01 > JACRGQ01 > BTTC01. The sequence goes on from BTTC01000003.1 coordinate 16,031, forward strand.
TGCCTTGGTGCTTATATTGCCCGTCTTTTTGTTGATGTCCGCAAAAACCTCGTAAAGACCCGAAACTTTCAACTTCTGCCCGTGCGCAATAAAAAACCCGTTAATCAGGGCGACGTATGCGGGCGGACTGCCGGGGTTCAGCCTTATCCCTTCCGTGCAGATTTTCACCGGATCTTCGTTGACGGGAAACTCCCATTTTATTTTTGACTTATGCTCGCGGGGTATCTCTTCTCCTTCGTCGATGAAAAAGCCGACTCTTTGGCCTGAAGATACGGCAAGCGGCCTGGGCGCCAAAACATCCAGAGGTACTACCGAACTTGCCCCAACCTCCATGTTTTCCGAAGGAAGGTCCAAAACGAAATATCTTGCCACTAAATAAAATACTCCGAAAAACATGTTAAAAGCGTCAAACTCCAGTATTACCTTCCCTATAAAATATTAAAACACTTTTCGCCTGTATAAAAAAATCCGCTTGACGTTCGTTATTGTCGTTAGACGCGTACCGGCTGACGATAGCTGTAAAAACGGACTGCCGGCGCCGGGGGATTTCGTATGATCTCGATGAGTTAAAAGCGCGGACGGCATTTCCATTTATAGAGCCGGTTTTTTCGGGTATTATGAATAACAGGTTGTTGTATCCACTTGTAGCAGCCAAGCGTTCAGGCTTGCGTACTGAAACACGGATCGCAGGGGATCGGAAGAGGACATAAATGTCAACGGCGGAAAAAAAAGTGACGGAACGAAAGTCGAGTTTTAAAAAATCAATTCAGGACGAAACGAAGCACGACAAGCTCGGCGACCTGCTGCGTCGTGACGGCCGTATAACCGGACGCCAGCTTAAACAGGCGGAGGAAGTACAGAAGAAGCAAGGCGGGTGGGTCGGCAAGATTCTTATAAAACTTGATTACATAACAGAGGACGCTCTGGTCAATTTCGTCTCGCGCAAGCTGGGCATAGCCGTGGCTAATCTGGTCAAGGATAATATTTCCGAAGACGCCATAAAGCTGCTCAACTACGATATAGCCAAATCTCATATGATAATCCCGGTTGCCGTTGACGGGAATACCGTTACCCTGGCAATGCAGGACCCGACGGACTACAAGGCGATCGAAGAAATCGTGGCGGTCACCAAGCTCACGGTTAAAAACGTTGTGGCCAGGGAAAAAGACCTCATAGATGCTTATAAAAAATATTACAAAATTTCGGATGAGGAATACAAATCGTTTTTCCCGGAGGATAAAGAAGACTCCGATAAAAAGAAATCCGATGAAAAGACCGACGTAACGTTCGATATCGGAGAGATCATCTCGGATGCGGAGGACGAACTTGAACTCACCCAGATAGAGGATGAAGAGGAAGAGGAGACCATCTCAAGCGGCGATGCCGCCATAGTCAAACTTGTAAACAGCATCCTGAAAAAATCGGCGGATCAGGGGGCTTCCGACATTCACATAGAACCTTACGAAAAAAAGTTAAGAGTGCGTTACAGAAAGGACGGCAGCCTGTTTGAAGACATGATCTTGCCGCTTACAATGAAAAACGCGCTTGTCTCCCGCATTAAAATTATGTCCGGCCTCAACATCGCTGAAAAAAGGAGACCGCAGGACGGCAGGATCAAAATCCGTATAAGGAGAGGCAGGGTAGTGGATTTCCGCGTTTCGGTTCTGCCCACGCTTTTCGGCGAGTCGGTGGTCATGCGGCTGCTCGATCCCGGCGGGCTGAAGATCGACATGGAGCAACTGGGGTTTTCCAAAAACGCGATGGAAATCTTTTTCAGGAGTATCAAAAAGCCGCAGGGGATGATACTGGTTACGGGCCCCACCGGTTCCGGAAAGACGAACACGCTGTATTCCGCAATAAATTACCTGAACCACGAAGACGTGAAAATACTTACAGCGGAAGACCCGGTTGAATTCAACTTCGAGGGCATAAATCAGGTTCACGTACGCAACGAGGTCGGCATGACTTTCGCCGCGGCTCTCAGGGCGTTTTTGCGGCAGGATCCGGAGATCATACTGGTGGGAGAAATACGCGACCTGGAAACTGCTGAAATCGCCGTTAAGGCCTCCATGACGGGGCATCTTGTTCTCAGCACGCTGCACACCAACGATTGCCCGTCAACGATAGGGCGGCTTCTGGACATCGGTATCCCGGGTTATATGCTTTCATCCTGTCTTGTTGTGGTAATTGCCCAGCGTCTGCTGCGTAAGATATGCGCAAACTGCAAACAGCCCCTGGAGGATATGCCCAGCCAGGAGCTGTTGGAAGCCGGTTATACAAAAGATGAGTTGGCGAACCTGCATGTATTCCGCGGCGTCGGCTGTCCGAAATGCAACAAGGGCTACAAGGGACGCGTTGGAGCTTTTGAACTTATGGAATGCACGGATCCGGTCAAGCAGGCAATTACCGCGCATGTGCCGGAAGATCAGCTGCGTAAGATAGCTATCAAGGAAGGTATGGTAACGCTGCGGCGCGATTCCCTGGATAAAGCCAAAGAAGGCGTAACGACGCTGGACGAGGTACTTTCCAACACCGTATTGCAAAAAGAGGCGCTGCCCGCCTATCTCCTTAACCCCGACGAGTTGGTATTCGAGGATGGCGACCTGATAATACGCGAAGGCAACACGGACAAGAACTTTTACCAGCTGCTTCAGGGATCCCTCGTGATAAGCAAGACCGGCCGCGTCGTGGGCGAGATAACCCAGCCCGGCGACTATTTCGGCGAGATGTCCGCCCTGCTCAACCAGCCCCGCACAGCCACAATCAAGGCTAAAGGTAAAAGCGTCATAAAAGTGTTCCCCGGTGATAAACTCGGTGAGGTAATTGAAAACTACCCGGATATTTCCATGAAGATGATAAAGTCGCTTATCGAAAGACTCAATGAAGCGGATAATATGCTTGCGCGTCTTGGCAATGTGCAGGCCCGCTGATACCCGCCGCCTTGATTCCCGCCTTTTTTAGATAAATCCTTACTTTTATGCTGAAGGAATTGTAGAATGCCTAGGGATTCACCCACTCGATCATACGAAGACCCTTTATTTATTTAAAATAAGATTTTGATATGAAATTATTTAAGGTTGCGGCTCTATTTATACTTGTCGGCTTTTCGCCCTTGATCGCTCAGGAACAGATGGCTATAAAACTTACCGGGGAGGAATGCCTTCTTGCCGTACTGCAGAACAATTTTCAAATAAAAATACAGGGTGCGCTTCCGCTTATAAACGAACAGAACCTGCTGTATGCCGAATCGGAATTCGACCCCCTGCTGTTCGGCAAGATTGGGGACGCCAGAAGCAGAACCCCCAGCACGTCCGCTTTCGCCGACCCTGAAGTGGGCGAGGTAACCGGGCGGTCGTTTTCGATGGGAGTAAAACAAAAACTTACGCCCGGAACCAGTTACGAACTGTCACTTGCCGCCGAAATGACCGAAACGAATTCCAGATACGCGAGCCTCAATCCGCAGTACACGCCGTCCCTTAACTTTTCGCTGAATCAGCCGCTGCTCAAAGGATCGGGCGGGGAGGTTAATAAAACCGGTATTGTAATTGCGAAAAACCTGAAAGCCATGTCTGACGCCGAATTCGCCTTTAACGTGATGGAAATTCTAACCCGCGCAAGCGAGGTATACTGGGACCTTGTATTTTTGTACAAGGAACTGGCGGTGCTTGAAGAATCGCTGGAACGCGCAGGGGATTTTCTTGCAAGAATCAAACTTCAGGTAGTGGTGGGAGCGCTGGCCCCCATAGAAATAGCCGCAGCGGAGGCGACGGTTGCCGTGCGTAAGGAAAGGCTCATAGATGCCCGTTATAATATCAGCAACGTTCAGGACGTCCTGAAAGCGCTCATAAATAAAAAATCGGCGCAGCCGGGATCGGAAGTACGCATAGAGCCGATAGACGAACCGAAATACGAAAAGCTGGAGCTGAAAGTAGAAAACCTTAAACAGGCGGCATACGAAAACCGGCCCGACTATCACGCGGCAAAACTGCAAATTTCAAACTCCATGAAGGAGCTTGCCTATAACAAAAATCAGCTGCGCCCAAAGATTGATCTTCAGGGCGTATTTACTTTGAAGGCGGTCCGGGGCGGAGCGCGGGCGGTGGGCTTCGGAAACACGCTGGTAACCAGCTCGTTCGATGGAGGCATGGGCGGTGCGTTAGGCGACATGACAAGCGGGAAATATTATGATTTCTACGTCGGACTGATAGCCGAATACCCTTTTTACAACAGAGCGTCGAAGAGCAGGGTGGCGAAAAACCTTCTTGAACTCACCATATCGGAAACATCATATTCGGACATCAAGCAGGCCATAGACATAGAAGTTCTGAGGGCCGTTAGAGAGATAAATACAGCCGAACAGAGGATACACGCAACGAAGGCCTCGCGCGTTCTTGCGGATAAGAAGCTGGATGCGGAAATACAGAAATACGAAGTAGGCGCCTCCACCAGTTTCGCCGTCCTTGAATACCAACACGACCTGGCCGACCGGAAAAGCAAAGAGATAAAAGCCATAATAGACCACATCAAAGCCGCCGCGCGCCTTGAGCTGGCAACAGGCTCCGTTTTGAAAAATCGTAACATATTGCTTGAATCCGCGGCTCCGTGAGCCTTTTGCGAATACTGATCTATGAAAAAAACTTCCATCGGGCGGCGGGACTGCGCGAGATACTGGAGTCGGCGGGATACCTCGTAAAAACGGCCTTCTACGCCGAAGAGGCCGAATCCGCCGTAAAAAACGAGCGGTTCGATATGGTTATTGCGGGGTTCGACGGTTTTCCCATTCCGCACGCGCTGGAAAATACGAAGATTGTAATTTCCTCCCCCGATGGGAAATACCACGAACTGGACAGCCTTGCGCGAAGGTATTCCGCCAGCTGCATCATTTACCCATACGATGCCGGGCGGGTTATCGCGCAGATAAAACGGACGCTTGAAGAAAAAACGTACCTTGCCGCCGCCCCGCCGGAGCCGTTAAACACGCAGCGGCTGCTGCCGGAGATCGTGGGCGATTCGCCCGTGATACGCAAAGTGCGGGAAACCATACTCATTGCCGCGCGCGTACCCAGCCCTGTTTTGATACTGGGGGAAACCGGCACAGGAAAAGAGCTTGTCGCCAAAGGACTTCACAGTCTTGGGCCGAAGAGCAAAGGCCCGCTTGTGCCGTTAAACTGCGCGGCCATGCCGGAATCCCTTTTGGAGAGCGAGCTTTTCGGCCATGAAAAGGGCGCATTCACCGGGGCGATCAGAAGACGCGCGGGCAAGTTTGAATCAGCCCACACCGGTACGCTTTTCCTTGATGAAGTAGGAGACATGTCGCAAACTCTGCAGGTTAAACTTTTGCGTGTTCTGGAGTCGGGGAGTTTTTACCGCATAGGCGGCGAGGAAGAAGTTAAAGTGGACGTAAAGATTATTTGCGCCACAAACAGGAATATATTCGAGCTTGCGGAAAACGGCGCCTTCCGCCGCGACCTACTGTACCGTATAAATGTAATATCAATAGACCTTCCTCCCCTGCGGGAAAGGAAAGATGATATTCCGCTTCTGGCGCGGCATTTCCTTGATCTTTATTCAAAAAATTACGGGAAAGTTTTTCGCGGCCTTACAGAGCGCGCATTAAAAACTATGACGGAATACCTCTGGCCGGGCAACGTCCGCCAACTGCAATACTCTATGGAAAGAGCCGTTATAGAAAACAGCGGAGGTAAAATCGACACCATAGATTTCGGCGTGCCTTCACCAGCGGTATCGGAACTTCCTGATATGGCCCGGCTTGCCGAGCTGGATTTTACCGAAATGAAAAAAGAGGTGTTGGCCTTTTACGAAAAGGGGTACATTGCCGCCGTACTTGGAAAAACGGGCGGTTCCATTCAAAAGGCGAGTTCCCTGTCAGGCGTCGACAGAAAAACTTTTTACCGTAAGATGAAGGAGCACGGCATAGATAAAAACGATTTCAAATGAGCCGCCTTTTTATACCCGCCATCCACCTGCCGCATGGCAGGGAGCTTTTCAAGCCTTTGCCGTATCGTCCGGCGGTTTTCAAAAGGGCGCTTAAATGCTGCGCCGAAAGGGCGCTTTTGCAGTGCGGGTCTGACGACGTTGTTGTTCTTCCCGCGCGGCCTGAAGAAAATTACCTGGATTTTTTAACCGATGCCGGACTTGGAACGCGAAACATAATCGTTTGCGAAGGCAAGGGCGAAAATTTTGCGATGGACATACTCGCGGATAAAAAAGTTATGGCGGAGCTTTCCTCGCACACGGGTGTTACGAACACGGCGAGAATTACGTCCACTTCGTTTTACATACACCTTGAGGAAGAGCGGGAAATTGCAAGACGGCTTGGCGTCGAAGGGAGCGTTATGCACCCCAGTCTTACGCGAATGTTCAATACTCTTTATTTTCTCTGCCGGCTCGAAGAAGACCTCGGCCTTCACCATCCCGGCCGGATGCAGATACGTTCATGCAGGTTCAGCGAACCTGCGAACAGATTGCTGGAAAAACATGGCGCGCTGTTCGTGCGCGGAAACGAAAGCATCGGTGGAAGCCAGGTTTTTATAATCAGGACATTACGGGACGTGGAAGAAACCGTCAAAAAAATTTCGCGCAACAGGCATATCATCCGTTACTTCGCATCTCCCTACCTGGAAATATCCGCCAGTTGGAACATTCAGTACGCACTTGAAAACGGCGCGGCGGTTTTTTTCGGCGCAAGCAGGCAGATACTGGACGGCGGTACGCACAAGGGAAACCGCAGCGGCGAACCGGCTCCTAAGGGAATCATGGAGGTTGCGGATTTAATTGCTGGCCGTCTGGCCGACATGGGGGCGGCCGGTATGATAGGCATTGATCTTGTAATTCATGAAGGAAAAACGTACGCGGTGGAGATAAACGCGCGGCATAACACCTCCACTCCGGCGCTTGACGTCTTGAACAGGATTTCCAGTCATAATAAAAACGTTGTTTTTGAAACTTTCGGCATGGATGTCGGCCACGGTTTTACTTTCGCCGCATTTGTGAAACTGGCGGGTAGAAGGAAGCTCTTCGACCCCGCAGTATGCAGCGGTTTTTTGCCGTACCATTTTAGCGCAAGCCGGATTACGGGGCGCATCGACGTAGCGGTTTTCGCAAGGGACGCAATTGAACTAAAAGAAATGACGAACGCGCTGCGCCGGACGGGTTCTCTGTAATGCTTGTCATGGTGAGTTTTGTCACCCCGAGCCGGGTCTCTGTCATCCTGAGCTTGTCGAAGGATCGAACCATTATGATCGGCGATGCCAAAGCATATTGCTTTACCATGGATACGATGTACATACGTAATACGTTGATGTTCGGTAGTGCATCAGTTTGAAAATTCAAAAAAAATCTGATTCACGGCAAACTTCCCCTCTTCGGCTCACGAGGAGGGGGCCGTTTGCAACGGCTCACGTCCATGGGGTGGTGTCCATAAACCTTTTGGAATATAGGAAAACCCCTCCGACTGCCTGCGGCAGCCACCTCCCCTTCTGCT
>BTTC01000004.1:0-22173 GCA_036244935.1 bacterium
CATTTCCCATAATAATTTTTTGAATAAAACGGGAGAGTAATGAACATACTTGTAACCGGAACGGCGGGCTTTATAGGGTTTTACGTCGCTGGGGAACTCCTCAGGGATGGACACACCGTTATCGGCGTAGACAATCTGAACGACTATTACAGCGTTGAACTCAAACGCGCGCGGAACGGTCTTCTTAAAGAATATGGTTCTTTCGTGCCTGCGGAGATCGATTTGTGCGATTTACCCGCACTTGAAAAACTTTTTGAAAAATACTCGCCCCGTATCGTGTGTAATCTCGCCGCTCAGGCGGGCGTGCGTTATTCCCTTATCAATCCCTTCGCGTACCAGAAATCCAATCTCGAAGCCTTCCTGAATATACTGGAACTTTGTAAAAAATATAAACCGGAAAGGCTGGTTTACGCCTCCTCTTCAAGCGTGTACGCCGGAGTAAAGGAAGCCCCGTTTTCCGAAAAGCAAAGGGTGGATGCTCCCATAAGCCTGTACGCCGCCACAAAAAAATCAAACGAGCTGATGGCGCACACATACAGCCATCTTTTCAATCTTAAAACGGTGGGACTGCGCTTTTTTACCGTGTACGGGCCGTGGGGCAGGCCGGACATGGCCATGTGGCTATTCACGGAGGCGATCATGAACGGTGAGCCGATAGAGGTTTATAACCACGGCAAAATGAAACGTGACTTTACTTATGTAGATGATATCGCATCCGGGGTCGTTGCCTCCATGTTCGGCATGGACCTGCCCCTGTATTCCATTTTCAACCTGGGCAATCACCGCTGTGAAGAGTTGATGCGCATGATAGAGATTCTGGAAAACTCGCTTGGTAAAAAAGCCGAGAAGGTGATGACGGACATACAACCGGGAGACGTGCCGGAGACATACGCGGACATCGACGCGGCGAAGGAAAAACTGGGGTTTTCTCCGACCACCAGCATAGAGGACGGTATTCCCAAATTCGTAAAGTGGTATCTTGACAATAAAGATCTTACGGACGCGGTAAGAAGGTCGCGGTAATTCTTTATTGACGGGAGTTGATAAATGTTTCCGGTTTTCGAAGACTTTAAAAATAAAAAAGAAAAAATAGCCATAGCCGGTCTGGGTTACGTTGGTCTGCCGCTGGCCGTTTATTTTGGAAAGCTGTTTGACGTAATAGGGTTCGACATAAACCGCCGCAGAATCGACGAACTCAACAACGGCAACGACATCACCGGTGAGATAGAAAGCGGCGAACTTGAAAAAGTTAATATAAAACTGACGGACGACCCCGCCCGGCTTCGCAATGCAAGGCTGATTATCGCTACGGTTCCCACGCCTGTAAATAACCATAACCATCCCGACCTCACCCCGCTTGTAGAAGCGTCCGCGACTATCGGCAAAAACCTTACCGAGGGCAGCATCGTTGTTTATGAGTCAACCGTCTACCCCGGAGTTACGGAAGAAATTTGCGTGCCGATACTTGAGAAAAATTCCGGTTTGAAATGCGGTACCGGCTTCAAGGTAGGCTATTCGCCGGAACGCATCAACCCCGGCGACCGTAAGCACACGCTGCCGAAAATCGTAAAGGTCGTATCCGGCCAGGACGACGAAACAGCCCAAACCCTGTCGTCAATTTATGGCGCGGTTGTGGAAGCGGGCGTGCACGTTACTCCGAACATAAAAACCGCGGAAGCCGCAAAAGTCATCGAAAACATACAACGCGATCTCAATATAGCGTTGATGAACGAACTCGCGCTGATTTTCAACAAGCTGGGCATAAACACCAACGACGTGCTTAAGGCCGCATCGACTAAATGGAACTTTTTGCCGTTCAAACCCGGTCTTGTCGGCGGGCATTGCATCGGCGTTGATCCCTACTATCTGACCTATAAGGCGGAAGAGGTGGGATACCAGCCGCAGGTCATTCTGGCGGGACGGCGGGTTAACGACCAAATGGGCAAACATGTGGCCGAACAGACGGTGAAGCGGCTTATCGAATCTTCAAAATTGGTTAAAGGCTGCCGCGTACTGATTCTGGGCGTGACGTTCAAGGAAGACGTAAAAGACATCAGAAACACAAAAGTGGTGGATGTTTATAACGAACTGATGGAATACGGCGCCCGGCCTTTTATTTATGACCCTATGGCAAAACCCAACGAACTTAAGGAAATCTACGGCCTTGAATTGATGCCGGATGTAAACAGCCAAAAACCTTACGATGCGATTGTTTTTGCGGTGCGGCACAGGGAATTCATGGCCTATGACCTTCCCTTCCTTCGCCGACTGACTTCTAAAGAACCTGTGCTGGTGGATGTGAAATCCATTTTTAAAAAAGCGGACGCGGAAAAAGAAGGGTTCAGGTACTGGAGTCTTTAGGCTCTTTTGCGTCATCATCAATCAGTTCATTTGCGGCGGCAAGACAGGTAGCGTTCTCGTAAACTTCGCAATTGATAGGTATCCCGCAAAGTCCACCGACGGCGCTTCCAACTCCTTTTTTCGTCGGAAATCATTTATGATCTAACGATGGAAAAAATCTGTTTATTGTTTCCAGGTCAGGGATCGCAATACGTTGGAATGGGTGAAGACCTTTACAAAAAATATTCATTTGTAAGGGAGCTGTTTCAAAAGGCGTCTGATAATCTTGGAACTGATTTTGCCGAACTATGCTTTAAAGGTCCGCTGGATGTATTGACCCGGACCGATAACGTTCAGCCGGCCGTTACATTAATAAACGCCGTGTGTTACGAAGTATTACAAGATAGCGGCATAAAGCCGTCGGCGGCGGCAGGGCATAGTCTGGGTGAATATTCCGCTCTTTATGCGGCAGGCGTGATGGAATTTACAACTCTTATGAGCCTTGTCAGCAGCAGGGGCCGTTTCATGCAGGAGGCTGCGGAGAAAAACCCGGGCGGGATGTTGGCTGTTATGGGCCTTGAGATCGAAAAAATAAAGCAGCTTTGCGAAGATGTCAGGGAAAATGGTTCGGTTGAGATTGCAAATATTAATTCGCCCGGTCAGGTTATTTTGTCAGGCGAAAAACAGGCGCTCGACGAAGTAAGAGTATTGGCGAAAAAGGAAAAGGCAAAACTGGTAGTGCCGTTAAAAGTCAGCGGCCCGTGGCACAGCAAGTTTATGGTTGCCGCACAGAAAAGAATGGCCGCTGTTATTGACGATCATCCTTTCAAGGAAGCGTCGATTCCCGTTATGGCAAACGTTACTGCCGAATATGAATCATCGCCCGGTCAGATAAAAACAAACCTCATCAGTCAGATAACAAGTCCAGTGCTATGGTCGGACTCCATAACAAAACTCATCAACGACGGCTATACAAAATTTGTTGAAACAGGCCCCAAAAAAGTGCTCAGAGGAATAATGAAGGGTATCAGCAAAAAGGTGGAAATACTCAACGTCGAGGATGCAGATTCGCTGCGCAATATGCGCGAAGTATTAGCGGCAAATTTTCTCTCATCGCAATAGAACATGCGGATATAGATGAAAAAATCGGTTGTAGCTGTTCTCAAAACAAAGCCTGATACCGTGCTTGCCGATATTTCAAGCCTGATGAAAATGGCTGATTGCGATGATGCTCTGAAAAAAGATAAAACGACGATTTTGAAGGATAACATTTCATGGCATGTGCCTTACTTGAGCGCAAATACAACTCCATGGCAGCTGGAAGGAGTTATTCTTTCGCTTGAAAACAGCGGATACAAAAAAACAGTATCCGTTCATAATGATACGGTTGTCACCAACCCTTATAAAGGCGGCGTACTTAATAAGCTGAAACCAATTTATGAAAAGTATTCGATAGAAGAGAGATATAACTTTATCCCGAAAGATATAAAGTGGATAAAATATAAACCAAAATCAAAAATGAGAGTTCTGGATAAAATATATCCTGAAGGTATAGTGATTCCAGAATATTTTCTGGATAAAAATATAATCCATCTGCCTACCGTCAAGACGCACATTTATACTACTACGACAGGCGCAATGAAAAATGCGTTTGGGGGGCTTTTAAATACAAAGCGCCATTATACGCACAGCGTAATACATGAAACACTGGTAGATTTGCTGAAAATCCAGAAAGAGATACATTCAGGAATCTTTACTGTAATGGATGGTACCCTATGCGGCAATGGGCCGGGACCAAGAACCATGATTCCTGTTGAAAAAGATTACATTCTGGCAAGCGCCGACAGCGTGGCGATAGATGCCGTTGCTGCAAAAATGATGGGGTTTGATCCGCTCAGCATACCTTACATAAGAATGGCGCACGAAGAAGGACTTGGAATCGGCAACGTAGATGAAATCGACATTCAAGGAGAAAAGATAACTGACGTTAACTTTGGATTCAAAGTCGGAGATAATTTTGCCAGCAAAATTGGCGATGCGTTGTGGTTTGGCCCGTTAAAAGCGATACAAAATATTTTTTTCAGAACCCCGCTTGTGTATCTATTCATATTTGGATCGTTTATGTACCACGATTATATATGGTGGCCGACAATTGGAAAAAAGATACAAAAGGAAAAAGCAATCAGCTCAAAATGGGGAAAGCTGTTTGAAAACTATCCTTGTTAGCGGCCGCTGGCATCAACCCATTAAAAAATTGGTAGCGGGGCTAGGATTTGAACCTAGGACCTTCGGGTTATGAGCCCGACGAGCTACCAGACTGCTCCACCCCGCACCGACCTTTAATGATAGCCATCGAATTTATAATGTCAACCTCAAAAGGGAGCGCTATCTTAAATCCGAACCAAAATAGGTTCCGCCGAAAGCCATAATCTTTTGCGCTCAGCTTTTCAAAACAAGAGGATTCATTACAAAAAACCGTAGCATCAACTACAAAAATTCCAAAAAAAAGACCCCCGGGCCGGGTGGGCGACCCGGGGAGTACAGGACGCAACGGCTTTATAAGAGTAGCCGGTCCGCCGGGATCATATGGAGGCTAGGGACGTTCCCGGCGGCGGCTGCCGTTATTAACGTTTCAGGTTCACAACTTCCGCCATCATGTCGTCAACGGTAGTGATTACCCTTGAATTAGCCTGGAAACCTCTCTGGTTCTGGATCATGGCGATGAATTCGCTTGCAAGGTCTACGTTTGAAAGCTCCAGCGAGCTTCCCAGAACCGTTCCCAGTCCCGCGCTGCCGGGAGCGCCCAAAAGCGGCTGGCCGGACTGTCTCGATTCTGCGTACAGCGATCCGCCTTCTCTGCTCAGTCCCCAGGGACTTGCAAAGTCCGCAAGTACAATCTGGAAAAGACTTTGAGTCTGGCCGTTCGAAAACAGGCCGGTTATTACGCCGTCCTGATCAACCGACAGTCCCCGAAGAGTTCCCGTAGAGTAACCGTCCTGGGTAATTGCAAACGTACTGGACGGTGAAGAGTAACCTGTAACCTCGCTATAAGAAGCGCCGGCGGCGTTATAGAGGTCCCAGACAACCGACAGGTCAGCCGCGCCGCTGCCGAAATTTCCTATGGTTATCGCCTGGTCCGCCGTTGGCAATATTAATGCGCCCAGATTGTTGAACTGTATAGTGCCGGTCGAGCCGGTGGTTACCGCGCCGGAAGAGGCGCTGATAACGTAATCCCATGTTTGAGCAGCTGTTGCCGAGGCGGTAAAGGAATACGTTAGCGTTATTCTTTCTCCGATCACGTTGTATACGTCGAAGCTGGTGGAAAACGTCGTTCCCGCGCTTGCCGATGCGTTAAGGTTAAGCCCCATCCTGAACGAGGTGGTTGCATTGGGAACCGATTGTATGCCGCCCAGGTTTATATCCGTCAACGCGCCGGTGGTGTTTATCGTTCCGCCCGACGAGGACGTTACCTGGTATCCCTGCGCGATGTATCCCTGCGGGTTTACCATTCTTCCCTGGTTGTCCAATACGAACTGTCCGGCTCTTGTGTAGTAATTGGCGTTGTTTTGTTCGTCCCTTACGACGAAAAATCCGCTGCCCTGTATGCCCATGTCCGTGCCGTTTCCCGTGGTTTCAAATGAACCCTGGGTGAAGTTGAGCGAGACGTTATTCATAAACGTACCCCGGCCAAACTGAACGACGCCGGTGCCGGAGGAAAGCGAGCTTGCCAAGAGGTCCGAAAATACAGCCCGGCTGCTTTTAAAACCTACAGTGTTTACGTTTGCGATGTTGTCGCCTATGACGTTCATCGCGTTACCCATGGTCAGGATACCGCTGACCCCCGAATACATTGCGCTATTTAAACCCATAACAAGGCCTCCTATTAGTTGGTTTGTGTTGTCTGTCCGTCGGTCTGGCTTACTCTGGTGATTTCGCTTACGGTTACCCGAATGTCGCCTATGTGTACGTATATGATTCCATCTTCGATGCTAATGGCATCCACCACGCCGGTCATGTACGTTTGAGCATTTATCGAGCCGCCGCTTGCGTCCACCGCGTCAATCGCATAACTGTATACGCCGTCCGGCAGGACGCCGCCGTCCGACGACAGGCCGTCCCACTCGATCCGGTGCGGGCCGCTTTCCGCGCTCCCCTGTTCAATTGTCCTGACCGCTTCTCCGGCTTCGTTGGTAATACGAATACTTACGTTCGCGGCGTCATCGGCAAGACTGAATGAAATTGAAGATGCTACGCCGTCCGTGATGCGGACGCTGTTACCTGCCACTTCAACCTCTCGTCCTATGAGCGTAAGCGCCTGCGTGTTGTTAAGCGACGTATTGATCTGCCGCAGATCCATCAGGTTGTCGTTTACGTTAAACAGCTGCTCCAGCGAGCTGAACTGCGCCATCTGCGCCGTGAACTCGGTGTTTTCCATGGGTGAAAGAGGGTCCTGGTTTTTCAACTGCGCAAGTAGAAGCGTAAGGAACTCCTCCTTGCCCATCGCATTGCTTCCCGTCCCGACGCCTGCTGCCCCGCTCTCCAGCAGACCTGAGTTGTAATCCGTGCCGACTATCATGTTAACCGCCTCCTTTAAACCGTTATATCCAGAACCGAGTTGTGCGTTTCTTTACGTACCTGCTCGTTTAAAACCGTATCGGCTTCCTGATTTTCGTCTTTTGTACCGGCGCCGTGATCGGAACCTTCACCCTTTGATTGCGGTTTTTCAAATTGCGCCGAGTTTTCTTTAAAACCGTTCGCGTTTTCGTGCGACACGTTTACGTTTATCTCTCCCACCACTATGCCCTGCTGATCGAGCGATGCCCTGAACTGATGGATGTTTTGTTCCACGATCTGTTTTACGATGGGTGAGTCAACCACTATCAACGCCCTTGCGCCTGTATCGTGCAGGGATATTTTTATATCCACCTGCCCAAGCGATGGAGGTGAAAGGCTGATGCGGACCTGCGTTTTTGCCGGAAAAGAGAGCACGTTCGTTTTTTCCAATATCCGCTCCATCACCGCGCCCGCGTGTCGGCTGACGGAGGTTTCCGCGACATGGTTTTGCGATAACGCCGGTTGCGTATTATTAATCCTTTCGATGCCGACCGGTTGCGTTTGCAGCGTTTGTACCGCTGGTTCTGCCGGTCCGTTTTTAATCGCGTTATTAAGTATGGTTTTTAGAAAGTTCGAATCCTGATTTTCGGCTGAGGTCTGCGGTTTTTGTTCTATTGAACCTGCAGCGGAGGGAGCTACCGTATTGGGCTTGGCGGATTGTACGGCTGCTTCCGGTGGTTTGTTTTCGGAGGTTACTTCAAAAGAAAAAATCCTAAGTTTTTCTACAAGGTCGGCGGCTTTTTTTGTATCAAGCCCCAAAAGATTCGCTATCTTTGCGATGGCGTCCTGTTTTTTCAGAAGCTCCCCATTTTCCATGAGGCCAGGAAACATGGCGGAATTTCTAGCAGTGCCAGCGGCGCTGCCATCCGGCAGTAATAGCGAAAACTCTGCCGTCGCTCCGTTTTTGAGATTTTTGACAACTTCAACCTGGCCCAGCTCCTCGACGGAAACGGAAAAAAGCGCCGCCAGCCTTTTTATCTGTTCTTCGTTTAGACCCAGCAAGTTTAAAATTTCCTGCATGATTACCGACTGCCCGTTTTCGAGTTCGCCGGTTCCATTCGTATTTATCTCGCCTGCTGCATCCGTATCCGTATTTGTGTTTGTATGAAGAGTTCCGTAACCGGACAGCAGGTTTTGTATTTTTTGCGTTGAATTTTTTTCCATCTCTTCAGCTTGAAGCGAGGTTTCAAACAAGGCGGCAAAGCCGTCACCCTGACTATCGCCGCCGAGCGTGGCGGCTCCGCCGCCGCTTTTTCCCGAACCTGACAAAAAATTCAATTCCACTATCATTAAAACTCCGTAAATATTCACGCTCATTAAGGGCAATGGGCGTGCCAACGCTGATGTTGTTTATTAATCAATGTGTTGCGCTTATAATAATGTACGCGCGCGCGCCGTTTGCAATGGTAAGAATTTCCTGCGGGGAAAAATTTTCCCATCCTGGGGTGTATAGTTGTTAGGAATGAACTCGGAAAAATTATTAAAAGGTTTTTTGTTGACCGCCTCCGGTTTGCTCTGTTTTTCCGGCGTAATCTCTTTGATAGACGTACAGTTGTCGCTCAGTTCAGCCGGCGTCATTATATTAACCTCCACGGAAGCCAACGAGCTAACCGCCATCTACGGCGGCGTATTCATCGTGCTTGGGGCGCTATGCTTTGTTGTCAGCAAGAGGATTCACGACGTAGAAATGGTGAATTTTGTAGGGTTGGCATTCTGGGTGGTGGCCTTGTCAAGGTTTTATGCCGCGTTTCGCCATGGGTTCCCCGAATCGCCAAGGATTTACGTTAACTTTGCAACGGAACTTTTTTTAGCCGCCGCCATCTTGATACTGAATCGCAAAGTGAATAAATCGACCTCCTGAATGTAAAATCCTCTTTATTTGACGTTTTTGCCTTCCATATGGAATCGCCTGCATTTGTAACTATTTGATATTAAGCATGATAACGTATCTCCGAAAATGGCAAGAGGATTGCAACTATACATTCGTAAAAATATTGGAAGGGAAATTTGACGCAATGAAAATTTTTGGACTCAGCACCAGCGGCCTTGAGGCCGCAAAGAAATCTATGGATTTTGTTTCGCTGGCGTCGCTGCTGACGGCATCCAACATAGCAAACGTTGATACGCCCGGCTATAAGTCAAAGACGGTCAAGTTTGAGGATAGCCTGGCGGAAGCCCTTGAACCAAGAAATCCGAGCCGTACAGCGGCCACAAGCCGTACAGCGGCCACAAGCCGTACAGCGGCGGGCAGTATGGCCGCAACCGATCCGAGGCATTTTTCCAAAGATGTGACGCCGCAGGTAACGGTTAACAACACCGGAAGCAGACTGGACGGAAACAGCGTAAATCTTGACGTTGAAATAACAAAACTCTCCGAGCTGGATATAAAGTATTCGGCCTATTCGAAGATTGCCGGTAGGCAGATCGCTCAGCTGAAACGGGCCGTAAGGCTTACTGTAGGTTAAACAACATAAGGAGGTATAACGTGGACCTGATGTCGGCAATGAAAGTAAGCTCTGCGGGCCTGAGCGCCCAGCGGACAAGGATGAACGTTGTTTCAAGCAACCTTGCGAACATAAACACAACGCGGACTCCCGAAGGAGGCCCATACCGCAGGAAAGAGGTCGTTGTATCCGCCGTACCGCTTAAGGACGAGTTCGGCAGCGTCCTTTCCGAACACGTTCGGGAACCGAAGGTTGTCGAAATACGGGAAGACGGCAGCGAACTTAAAAAGGTCTACGATCCCTCGCACCCCGACGCGGACGGCGAGGGTTACGTGCGTTTGCCGAACGTTAACCTCATGAAGGAAATGGTGGATATGTTATCCGCCGCAAGGGCTTACGAGGCCAACACAGCGGCCATAAGCACGGTCAGAAGGATGGCGCAGCAGGCAATCGACATCGGCGGCAGGTAGCAATCATGACAATGAGATTGTTCCATATTAATCGCGAGTCGGCATGATTAAGCATTTAAAGGAAGTCGCGGCGGGTTTTTCAAAAGTCTTCGGCGAGATGCCGGTCGGCAAAAAGGCGGCGCTGGCGATGGTCGGCGTTTTCATGCTTGCGGGAATATTGCTGACCGCCTATTTCGCCGGCAAGAAGGAGTACTCCTTCCTGTACGGCAACCTGTCCCAGGAGGACGCTTTATCCATAACGCAGAAACTGAAGGAACGAAATATCCCTTTCCAGCTTGAGCGTGGCGGAACTGTCATCAGCGTACTCGATAAGGACGTGTACCGTCTGCGTCTGGAGATGGCCGGAGAGGGAATCCCAGCCGGCGGCGGAGTCGGCTTTGAGATATTCGACAAGTCCATGTTCGGCATGACGGAATTCGTCCAAAAACTCAATTTGCGGCGCGCGCTGCAGGGCGAGCTGCAAAGGACGATTAATTCCATATCGGCCGTGCGTTCTTCGCGCGTTCATATCGTGCTTCCAACAAAAACGCTTTTTGAAACCGATGATTCCAGTGCGAGGGCATCCGTGGTGCTTACGCTTAAACGCAGCCAACGACTGACCAAGCAGCAGGTGGAAGGGATTGCGCACCTTACGGCCTCGGCGGTAGAGCGGCTCGCCCGCTCAAACGTGACTATTGTGGATAGCGACGGCAACATCCTCAGCAGTCCGGCGGGTGATGACACCGTATCAATGCTTTCGTCCGGGCAGATGGAATACCGCCGCACATACGAAAAAAATATGGAAAAACGGTTGCGCTCCATGCTGGAAAGAGTGGTCGGAATCGGAAAGGCAATAGTTCGGGTGAACGCGGAGATCAATTTCAAACAAGAACAGCGGACGGAAGAGATTTACGATCCCGCAAGTCAGGTAGCGAGGAGCGAACAGCGGCTTGAGGAAAGAAGCAGCGGCGCGGCGCTGTCTGCCGGCGTTATGGGAGTCAAGAGCAACCTGCCCGAAGGCGGGGCAAAGCAAAGTCGGGAAGGCAAGCCGGCCAAGTCCAGCAGGGTGAATGAAACGATCAATTATGAAATAAACAAGGTAATAAGAACGGTGGTGGAGCCGACCAATATCGTAAAAAAATTGTCCGTAGCCGTATTGGTAGACGGGAAATACACGACGTCGCAAAACGATAAGGGCGAAACCCTCCGCGAATTCCGGCCGATGAACGAACAGGAAAAATCGGGGCTGGATCGTCTTGTCCGAACGGCGATAGGTTTCGACCAAAACCGTCAGGATTCGGTTACCATAGAGAGTATACAGTTTGAAACGTTATCCATTATGTCGGAGATTGAAACGCTTGCACCCTCGGCGACTGGGGATACGGTAACTGCGGCAATAAAATTTGCGGGACTGGCGATTGCCGGCATACTTGCGTTCCTCTTCCTGGTACGGCCCGTTATGGGATGGATTACAACCTCCGGGGCGGAGATGGAAGAGTTGAGGCAATTCCCGCAAACCGTTGCGCAGATGGAAGAAGATTTAGTGGGCGCTTCAAAACCGGAAACAGAGAAAACGTTCCGCACCAGATTAAACGAGGTAGTGGGAGAAAGCCCCGAACAGGCGGCGGAGTTGGTAAGGGCCTGGCTTAAGTCCAGATAATTGAGGAAACCTCTATGGCGCGAAAAAAGGCGGAATTTTCCGGATCTGAAAAGGTTGCGATTCTCATGATGGCCATGGGGGAGCAGCTTGCATCGAAAGTGCTGTCCAAACTCGACGAAAAGGAAATTCACCAGGTAGTCAATTCCATGTCCTTTATGGAAAACATTACTCCCACGCAGATAGAAAAAATATCGGGGGATTTCTTTACTTCGCTGGAGGGCGGCGCTGGCGGACTTCCGGCGGGCGGAAAGTCATACCTTAAAAACATGCTCGAAAGGACCATGGAACCTGATAAAGCCGAGGAAATACTCAACAGGATCACGGCGCCCGGCTCGCCCGAAGAACTTACCGGAGGGCTGGATGCCGTCCGGCGCCTCGACCCTAAAACAATGGTAGGTTTCCTTAATCACGAACATCCGCAAACGGTGGCGATAATAATGGCGCATCTGGATTCGGCCCACGCTGCGGAAGTTCTAAAACTGCTGCCGGAGCGTTTCCAGTCCGAGGTTATGTTCAGAATGGCCACGCTGGAACGCATAAGCCCAAGCGTATTACAAGACCTGGACCAGGCGCTGGCGACGGAATTCCACGAGACGGGAGCGATAGAGGGAAGCGCGCTCGGCGGCGTGGAAACGGTGTCGGAGATAGTAAATGCCCTCGACCACAACCTCGAAGTCAGCATACTTTCCGAAATTGAGGGGCTGAACCCCGAACTTGCCGATAGCATCAGGAACCTGATGTTCGTATTTGAGGACATCGTTAACATCGACGACCGCGGTATGCAGGCGATACTCAAGGAGGTCTCTAACGAAGACCTGATGCTTTCGCTTAAAACCGCATCCGACGAGCTCAAGGAAAAGATATTCGGCAATATGTCCAAACGCGCGGCGGAGATGATGCGGGACGACCTCCAGTCAATGGGGCCGGCAAAACTTTCCGATGTTGAAAAGGCGCAGCAGTCAATAATCCGTACGGTGAAGAGGCTTGAAGAAGAAGGTAAGGTAACGCTTGCGGCGGGAGGCGAGGAGCTTGTCTAATATCATATTCAACCCCGACGAAAATTCCTGCAAAGCCTTTGAGCTGAAAGCCTTCGAGGATTCCAAGCTCGCAAAGAAAAAGAAAGACTTGAAAGAAGAGTTCAAACCCGACCACAAGGGCGATCGGAAACATGAGTTTGTTCCGGGCGGTTTTGATTTCGAATACGAGGGTGGGTACCGCCGGGATGAAATCATGAAAAAGACTACCGATGAAATTGAAGAGATGCTGACCGATGCAAAGGAACGCGTAAAGGACATTGAAAAGGAAGCCCGGGAAAGCGGGTACAAGGCCGGACACGAAAAAGGGAGCGAAGACGGCGTGAAAAAAGTTGAATCGCTGCTGCAAACGCTGAAAGAAACCATAGAATCACTAAACGAAACACGCAATGAGTTTTACGCAAAGTCCGAAAAGGAGATGATCGATCTCGTGACGCTGGTAAGCTCGGAGATAATCCAGCGCGAGATCAGCTCGAACAAGGAGGTAATCACGGGCGTGATGCGTAAGGCGGTAAAAGAGATACATTCAAAACAATCGGTAAAAATATGCGTAAATCCGGCGGACCTTCAAAGCGCAAAACAGTTGGGGGGAGAACTGATAAAAGAAACCGAAGCAATAACGAATGTCAGTTTCGAAGCCGACGAAAAGATTACGCCGGGCGGCTGCATCGTGGAAACGAACATAGGAAGCCTGGACGCCACCGTTGAAAACAGTCTCAGGGAAATCCTGCGCGACTTGAAGGAACAGGTTGTTTAAAAACCGTGACGGAAGTCTGGACGCCACCGTTGAGAACAGTCTCAGGGAAATCCTGCGAAACCATAGTGAACAGGTTGTTTAAAAACTGTGACGGTTGATTTTGGGAGATACCGGCAGGCGGTTGCCAAGCCCCGCAGCATAACCTCAATTGGTCGCGTTTCCCGCGTGATCGGGCTGGTGATAGAGGGTGACGGGCCGGATGTGCCCATCGGCTCAATGTGCCGCATACTACCCCGCTACGTTGGCGAACCCATAGAAGCGGAAGTAGTCGGTTTCCGCAACGGCCGTATTCTTATGATGCCGCTTTCGGCGCCGCAAGGTATTTCGCCCAGCTGCAGGATAGAATCGGTTCAGACCAGAGCGTCGATAATGGTGGACGATTCGATTATGGGCAGGGTACTGGACGGCCTCGGCAGACCGCTGGACGGCCTCGGCAAGCTCAACTGCAAAACGGAGATGCCGCTTTACGCACAACCTGTAAATCCGGTGCTCCGAAAGCGCATAACCGAACCGATGGATCTGGGCATTCGCGCCGTCAATTCTCTTCTTACATGCGGACGCGGGCAGCGGATGGGAATACTTTCCGGCACCGGCATCGGTAAATCCGTGATGCTGGGCATGATGGCAAGATACACGGACGCGGACGTAACGGTGATAGGCTTTGTGGGTGAGCGCGGAAGGGAAGTGAAGGAATTCATGGAAAAAAACCTCGGACCAAACGGGCGCGAGCGTTCCGTTGTCGTAACCGCCACTTCCGACAACACGCCTCTTGTAAGGCTTCGCTCGGCGTATACGGCTACCGCCATAGCGGAGTATTTCCGCGCACGCGGCAAGAACGTGCTTTTGATGCTGGATTCGCTCACAAGGTTTGCCATGGCGCAAAGGGAAATATCTCTTTCCATCGGAGAGCCGCCCGCCACAAAGGGGTACACGCCCAGCGTCTTCGCGCTTTTGCCGCGGCTTCTGGAGCGGGCCGGAACTGGTACGGAAAACGAAGGCAGCATAACGGGTCTATACACGATACTTGTAGAAGGGGACGACTTGAGCGATCCCATAGCCGATGCGTCCCGCGCCATACTGGATGGGCATATCATTCTATCGCGCCAGCTGGCGTCAAAAGGGCACTACCCGGCGGTGGACGTACTCAACTCCATAAGCAGAGTAATGATAGACGTAACATCCTCGGAACATATGGAACTGGCGGCAAAATTAAGAAAAACATATGCCGTATACAAGGAGGCCGAGGACCTTATAAGCGTAGGGGCTTACGTCAAGGGGTCGAACCCCGATATCGATTACGCCGTGAGCAAAATTAAAGACATAAACCGATTCCTTGTTCAGGATATTTCGCAAAAATGCGGTTTGCCGTCGGCGGTTGAACAGTTGAAACGGATTTTTTAGAAAATGTTCAAATTCAGGCTGGATGCCTTATTGAAATCCCGCAAAAGGCGGGAAGAAGAAAAACAGCGCGAACTTGCGCTTGCCGCAAGGGACCTTCAGAAGGCGCAGGAAAAAATCGATACGCTTGTAAAGGAGCGCGGACAATACAACAAAAAGCTCACCGAACTAAGAGCCGGGGCAAAGGATGTAAACATCTTGATGCTGTATGATAACTTCATGACCGGACGCGAGGATGACATCTTTTCCGATCAAAAGAAACTCGGAGAAGCGCACGGCAGGGTTGCCAAAAAACAGGCCGAACTTTTGGAGTATGTTAAAAAAAGGCGGTCGATCGAACTGCTGCGCGAAAAATGGCGGCAGGCATACATTGATGGTGAAAAAAGAAAAGAGCGGTTCGTCATGGATGAAATTGCTTCGCAAGCCTGGTTCAGGGAGGAGATATGATTATCTTTCTTGTTAGAAAAATCATTTTTGGAATTTTTGTATTGCTGGGCGCCGCGCTGCTCTTTCTGTTCGCGTACTCTCAGGGCAAACTTGGGCCAACTTCCGCAGTCGCGCAGGAAAAAGAACAGGCTCCGCAGTTATCAACGCAAACGATCCGCATAGAATTGATTGAAGATCTGAAAAAACGCCAGGAGGAGGTCGACCGAAAAACCGAAGAACTGAATCGACGCGAGGACCGTATCGGTACCATGGCAAAGGATCTGGATAGTAAAATAATGGAACTGAAAAGAGTTCAGCTTAAACTCGAAGAACTTATAAAACTCCGCGATGATCTTGAAGAAAAAAGTATCACCGCCCTTTCAAAGACGTACGCCGCGATGCCGCCGGAAGAGGCCGCCAAAAGGCTTAAAGTGATGAACAGGGCAATTGCCCTTAGAATACTTTCAGGGATGAAAAGTAAAAAATCCGCGCCTATATTCAGCAATCTGGATCCCGAAACCGCGACGGAGATGACCGAACAGCTTGTAAAGCGCAAGCCCGGCCCCGCAATGCGGTAAACCTGAAGATAGCGTCAATTTTCTTTACATTTTTCGGTTTTGTTTCGCTATTTCGCTAACCTCATGATATTTCAGCTGTTTTGCAGATTTATCACATTAAAAACGAGTCTACCTGAAAAATCCATGTAAAAACATTTTACAGTTTACCTGTTTCTTGTGTTGGTGAACGATTTCGGGTGGTTGATATAGTTCTTTATAATCAATCGATTAGTCCGTGCGTTACGGTTTTATTTTCATGGCATAGATGTTGCAAATTCAAATGGGCAGATGGAACAAAAAGTTGAGAGAGTATTTACAGGCGGAAAGGATGATCGTATAAAGGCGATCCTTTATAAGGAAGTTGATTCGATAGGCCTGACCTCTCGCCACGTACTGTACTTGCTAGGTTCGGGGAAGAAGATTTACGATCCGGACGCGGAGGTATTAATTAGTTACGGTTCGAATTTAGGTTCGAACAGTACGCATTGACAGATACAAGCACAAAAGTGAATAAATGCCCCCCCCTGTTAGAACCGACTCAAGGCGGTAAATTGACTGGAAGGTGAAACCCTGCGGGGTTCGCATTCAGTTTCATTATAACCGCCTTGAGACATCGGTTTCTCTCGGCAGCCTCGGTTTAATAAATTAAAACGATCGGACAGAAAACCTCGGAAAGCCGCACTCAGCCGGTCAGCTCTTCGTTGAGGCTGCCTGTCCTGTAACCTTCCATGTCCAGCGTCACATAGTTGAATCCCAGCGATTTTATATCGTTGATCCATCCCTTCCTTTCAGTGGCCGAAACGAAACGCTGAATATCGTTTGGCGCAAGCTCTATCCGCGCGATTTTATCGTGACAGCGAACGCGGACATGCCCGAACCCCGCCCTGTACAAAACCTCTTCCGCCTTTTCAACCATGCCGAGTTTTTCCGTGGTTATCCGTGAGCCGTAAGGGAACCGGGAAGCCAGGCAAGCCGCAGCCGGTTTATTCCAGTTGGAAAGCCCCAGTCTTTTTGCGTGGAAGCGGACATCTTCCTTGGTCAATCCCGCCTCCATCAGCGGCGACCTTACGCCGCGTTCACCGGCAGCCTTACGCCCGGGACGGTAATCAGCGCGGTCGTCGAGGTTCGACCCGTCGCACACAGCGCGGAAACCTTCCTTTTCGGCTATGGAATTCAACAGTCCAAACAGCTCCCCCTTGCAGTAAAAACAGCGGTCGGGAGGGTTTTTGTAAAAACCCGGGATATCCAGCTCCGAGGAGTTGATGACCCTGTGAGGCGCGCCGATCTGTTTTATAAGCGTTACGGCGGATTCAAATTCCGATTCAGGATACGTATCGGACCTGGCGGTAACCGCCAAAAGTTTTTTTGCATTATTATCCCCATCCCGCCCGTTAAGAACGTCGTGCGCGGTCTTTACCAGAAGCGCACTGTCCACACCCCCCGAATAGGCCACTATGACGCTTTCCAAATCGCGCAGTATCTGTTCAAGCCGGTCGTATTTTTCCATTGCCCTATAATTGAAGTTTTCTTTTAAGCATTTCGTATGTTTTGTACGCGTCCCGGTTGCCCGTAAGTTTGTATAAAATCATTGCCTTAAAGCTGAAGTTTTCTTTTAAGCATTTCGTATGTTTTGTACGCGTCCCGGTTGCCCGTAAGTTTGTATAAAATCATTGCCTTAAAGCTGAAGTTTTCTTTTAAGCATTTTGTATGTTTTGTACGCATCCCGGTTGCCCGTAAGTTTGTATAAAATCATCCAAAATCGTATCCCGATATAAAAAATTATTTTTATCGCGCTTACCTTCAGCCTGCCGTGGTGTTTATTGAAATATACCAGATAACTTTTAAACTTTTCCAGCGTAACGCGAGGCTTCGTATTTTGCGAACTGTAACCTACATGGTGTTCGATCTCGAAAGAGGGATCGAACATAACCTCGCCGCCGAGTTTTTTTAGACGTCTGCATAAGTCTATCTCTTCGCAAAAGAGAAAAAACTTTTCGTCAAATCCACCCAGCCGCCGCCATGCGGCCCTTTTCACAAGCAGGAAAGCGCCCGTAACATAGTCCACCGTCATTGCCCTGTCGTGAGGATGGAACTGCCCGAAACGCCACATGAGAAACGGCGAAAGCACGCGTTTTACCGGCCCGATCATAAACAGATTCCTGAGCCGGAAAACATACGCCGTAACCTGCAAAAAAGTGGGAAACCTGTAAACGGAAGTTTGTATGCCCCCTCCACCCGGCAGCCTGTTGCGGCATCCCAGCGCCCCTGCCCTTTCGTTACCGTCGAAACTCTCCAGCAAGACGGCGATACCGTCCGATAATATTCTGGTATCGGGATTAAGAAACAAAATCACATCACCCGCAGCCTTTCCGGCGCCTGCGTTGCAGGCTGATGCGAAACCGGCGTTGCGGTCGTTCCTTATGAGCGCGGTACGCGGATGACCGTCGGCTGCCTCCTCCGAACCGTCATCCGATGCGTTGTCTATGACCACCACTTCGTAATCGATACCGGAGAATCTCGCGGTTATCGAATCCAGGCAGCGCTTGAGGCAATCTCCCGTATTAAAATTTACGATTACTACGCTAAGACGCAAAGCCGTTTACATGTTGATTTTAACGTCGGCCTTCTCCCTGAGCTTTGCCATGTATGCCTTGAACAGCTCGCTTTTTTTCTTGATCTTCAAATCCATCATGATTTGAGGTTTAACATTATCGAATTCGATTGCGGTGGCTTCTTTTACCTCATCAACCTTGATGATATGCATTCCGAAACGCGTATTCACGATGCCGCTTATCTCGCCCTGTTTCATAGAAAATGCGGCCTCTTCAAACGGCTTTGACATCACGCCGCGCCTGAAGAACCCCAGGTCGCCGCCCCTCGGCGCCGAGGGACCCTCCGAATACTTTTTTGCCAGATCCTCGAATTTCTCACCGTTTTCATATTTTTTCAAAATTTCTTCCACTCGTTTTATCGTCTCTTTTTTTACGGCCTCATCCGCGTCTAAAGCAACCTTGATGAGTATATGCCGCGCCTTCACCATTTTGGGATTTTCGTATTTTTTCATGTTTGCCATGTAGTATCCCCTGGCTTCATTTTCCGAAATCTTTATGACGTTGAACACGTGGTTTTCAAGCAGATCCGTTATTAAAACGCCATTTCGTACGTCCTTTAAAAAATCGGACTTTGTAATATTTTTCTCAGTCAGGAATTTTTTGAATTGTTTCTCGGAACCGTACTTCTTTTTGATTCTGTCCAATTTTTCCTGCACCTTTTTTTCGTCTGTCTTAACGCTTTTTGCTTTTGCATCCAGACCAAGCAGCTTGGTGTTTATCATATTCTCCAGCACTTTCGGCATAAAGCCGTAGTAACGCGCTTCCGTTAATTTTTTGCCGCCTTGCTCGATGTTAGCCTGTATGTGTTTAAGCAAAGGTATCAAATCCCCGCGTTTTATTTCGTCGCCGTTAACCGTTGCAATCACCTCCGGGAAATCTTCCTGTTTTATCTGCACCGGTTTTTCGGTAAAAGGTTTACCGGCAAATGCATCCTCAAGAGCCTTGCTTAAGGAATCGAGTTCAGGCTTTTCAGCTTTCTCAGTTTTGGCGGTTTTTTCCGCCTGCGCCGGTTTTTGCTGCGAACACGAAAACAACAAGCCGACCGCCGCAAATACAGTTACAATACCAATAGAAAGAATTTTTTTAATCATTAGAAACTACTCCCAAAATTATTTATCAACCTTGCAACGGTTGATGTTCACATATACATCCCGCCGTTTACATGAAGCACGCTGCCGGTGATGTAATCCGACGCCGAAGACGCAAAAAACAAAGCCGCGTTTGCAACGTCACGCGGCAAGCCCAAACGCTTTAACGGAATGCCGCCCGTCAAGGTATTCATGGCCTTTTCATCCATGGATTCCGTCATTTCGGTTACTATATACCCTGGGGCGATAAGATTCACCATTATATTGCGTGACGCAAACTCCCTCGCAACCGCTTTGGTAAGTCCCACCATGCCCGCCTTGGAAGCGGCGTAGTTAGCCTGTCCGGGGTTGCCGGTCGCGCCTACGATGGAACCGATATTGATGATCTTGCCCGCGCGTTTTTTTATAAAAAACCTGGCAGAGGCGCGTATCATGTTGAACCCGCCTTTCAGGTTGGTGCCTATCACGTCGTCCCAGTCGGATTCCTTCATCCTCATCAACAAACCGTCTTTTGTTATGCCGGCGTTGTTTACGAGAATGTCCAGTCCGCCGAATTTTTCTACGCACGCTTTTACCGCGGCATCCGCTTTAGAAAAGCTCGATATTTCGGCCTGGATCGTTTCCGCCTTCACGCCGTATCCCAGCGCTTTTTTTATCGTTTCATCAAGCGGCGTACGGTTATAGGTTAAAAAAAGATCTGCTCCGGCCTCGGCAAAGACAGCGGCAATCTCACGGCCAATACCGCGCGACGCACCGGTTATGAGAGCCGTCTTTCCTTCAAGCGGTTTCATTTTCGAGTTTCCGGTATGCTGTCCATCCATAGTTCAGGCAATCAATCTATAGGGTAGCTCTTAAAGAGTCAAACCCGGTTTTTAAAAAGTTGGGGAAGAAATCCAATCGGAACATTCCATCCAAAAAGCAATGTGCAAACTGCGGGTTTTTAACAGGATTTATCAGGGCGATAATGCGGGTTGGCGGCCTTTTTGACTTCTTGCGGCCGATTTTCTAGCTGACGCTCCCACCTCAGATTTCATCTTGCCGCGGCCGTTGCTTTCAACACGGCTGTTGAATGTATTCTTCAAAACGGCGCCGACGGTTTTTACCGGGATAAACTTCAGGTTTTTCTTCACGTAATCCGGTATTTCCTGCAGATCTGAGCTGTTGTTTGCCGGGATGATTATGGTGCTGATTCCCGCCTGGAGCGCGGCAAGGGATTTTTCCTTAAGACCTCCTATTGGCAGAACGCGTCCGCGCAGGGTAATCTCGCCGGTCATTGCAACGTCGTTTTTAACCGGTTTGCCGGAAAGCGCGCTGGCAAGCGCAACGCAGATTGTTATGCCGGCGGATGGGCCGTCTTTGGGTATCGCGCCCGCCGGTATATGCACATGAACGTCCGTGTTTATTGCGAAATCATCCGGTATGCCCAGCTTTTTGGCGTTTGTACGGCAGTAGCTGTACGCCGCCTGCGCCGACTCGCGCATGACCTCGCCGAGTTTGCCGGTTAGCGTAAGTCCGCCTTTGCCTTTCATTGTGGTAACCTCGATATGCATGATCTGTCCGCCGAATTGCGTCCAGGCAAGACCCATGGCCACCCCCACCTGAGCTTGCTCCTTTTCCGCTTCTCTTAGAAATTTTACCGGTCCAAGGTATAAATGCAGATTTTTTTCCGTAATCTTCACAAGTGACCTGGCCTTCTTCTCCGCCACTCTCAGCGCTATCTTCCGGCATACGGTTCCGATTTCACGTTCGAGGTTGCGAAGGCCCGCCTCGCGCGTGTAGTTGTTTGCGATCAGACGTAACGCGGTATTGGAAAACGACAGCTTTCCCCTGGTCAATCCGTTTTCCTTTAACTGACGCGGCACCAGATACTTCATTGCTATTTTAAGTTTTTCTTCTTCCGTGTAGCCGGACAAAGAGAGAACCTCCATGCGGTCGTACAGCGCATGCGGTATGGGATCGGTAATATTCGCCGTGGCGATAAACATGACCTTTGACAGGTCAAACGGAACTCCCAGATAGTGGTCGGTAAACATGTTGTTTTGTTCCGGGTCCAGCACCTCCAGAAGGGCCGATGCCGGATCTCCGCGAAAATCCATCCCGAGCTTGTCTATTTCGTCCAGCATGAAGACGGGATTCTTTGTGCCTGCCTGCTTTATTCCCTGTATTATCCTTCCCGGAAGCGCTCCGATATAAGTTCTCCTGTGGCCCCTTATTTCCGATTCGTCCCTCATCCCGCCAAGCGATATACGTACAAACTTTCTGCCCAAAGCGCGGGCGATGGACCTTCCAAGCGAAGTTTTTCCCGTTCCGGGAGGCCCCACGAGACAGAGGATGGGACCTTTCATATCCTTTTTGAGCTTCGCAACGCCCAGATATTCGAGTATGCGCGTCTTGATTTTCTCAAGGTCGTAATGGTCTTCGTCCAGCACCTTCTTCGCTTTTTCAATGTCGATATTGTCCTTAGTGCTGACGACCCACGGAATATCCAGAAGCCATTCAAGGTAAGTGCGGATGGTTGTCGCTTCCGCCGATTCGGGATGCATTTTACTCAGCCGTCTTACCTGTTTTTCGGCCTCTTTCGCAACCTGCTCCGGCATACGGGCTTTTTCGATTTTCTCCTGCAGCTCATGGATTTCGGCAAGCCGGTCGTCGACTTCGCCCAATTCCATCTGTATCTGTTTCATCTGTTCGCGCAGGTAATATTCTTTTTGCGTTTTAGAGAGTTCGTCCTGCGCCTGCGTCTGGATTTTTTCCTGGATGGTGAGGAGTTCAACCTCCCTTGATAGAATCTCGC
>BTTC01000005.1:0-20114 GCA_036244935.1 bacterium
GCAAACCGGGTGGGAGCATCCTCTGCCCCGCCCCCCGCCACTTCGACTGCGGCTGAGGCCGCCGCAGGCATGGAGGCGGCGTCCGAACAGCGGGTTGATGGAACTCCCAAACCGGCGGAAGCCTCTATTAATCCCGTACAAAAAGACAATTAAAAAAATGCCGTCATATCTGCCGCCGAGCCGTGTATGAAATCTGATGATTAAAGGTATCTTTTACGAACAAAAGGCGATGGAGACAGGTACCATGGGAACTACGCAGGTTTCCAAGGATACCCACGCGCTCCATTACTGGGTATCGGAAAATGAAGATGGCCAGATGAATATCTACTATCTCAAACCGGACGGCGAACCTACTAATATCGTTGTTGAAAACATTCCAATGGAAGAGTTCAAAAAGAGGTTCAAGGACTGTTCCAACACTGTTCACAAATGCAGTTTTAAAAAGAAATCCGAGGAAGAGATAAAAGCCGAAAAAGTGGATAAAAAAATCAGGGAGGGTGAAAAGCACCTGGAGAAAAAAGAGTACAACGCCGCAAGTTTTGAATATGGCCAGGCTTTGAAGGATGACGAAAAAAACCTGAAGGCAAACTTCGGCAAGGGAAAGGCGCACGTAGCATTGGGAGAACCTGAAAAGGCCAAGGAGCACTTCGATAATATGGCCGGCAACGAAGAGCTGTACGACGAAGACCACAAACATCTTTTTAATGAACTCGGTATAGAACTGCGAAAAAGCAGTATGTTCGAAGACGCCTTGAGGAATTACCAGAAAGCCATGGAGATAGATGCCGATGACGAGGCGCTGTACTACAACACGGCAAGGGCATTCAAGGAGTGGGGGAAAAAGGACGAGGCGTTAGAAAGTATCCGCAAGGCACTTGAACTCAGGCCGAATTTCGATGAAGCGCTGGTATTTTTAAAATCGCTTGAGAAATAAAATCGAACAGGTTAAAAATGCAATCGTCACGTAAGCGGTCGCTTGAAGCGACTCCCAGCCGCCGCAACGCGGGAAACTTGGCATACCGCGTGCGACATGCGTTCTCCAGCTTATAAAGCTGGCTATAGCATTTTAAGTTTTAGCGGATACGATAGATATTCCAACAGGTCTTAATATCAAGGCATTACGCGTGTGCATCGTATTCATGGTAAAGCAATATGCTTTAGCGCGAATGTTTTTTGGATACCGCTTTCAGCAGCCCCTTTTCAAGCAATCCTTTTTTCCGGTAGCGGTCCATTGCATGACGGCAGCCGCATTCACGCTTCGATGCGGAAAGTTTCCGCAATGTTTTTACAAGGATGGCCGGAAAAGCGCCGATGGCCGATTCCACCTTTTTTCTTTCGGTTTGCGTTTGCATGCCCTCAAAAAGTTCCCCTACTTTGAATCCGCGTTTCTTTATCCCTTCGGCGTAGTTTGTAACGTAGCAAAGCGAGGCGTAACAGATTTCCATCTCACGCGCCAAAAACGGTTCGGGCGCAAGCGTCATTCCAACAAGATCGGCGCCCCATGAACCGTACATCCGTATTTCCGCGGCAGTTTCCAGACGCGGGCCTTCCGTGCAGCAGTAAACCGATCCATCGCGGCAGGCCATGCCCGAAGAGTGCGCCGACGCGACAAGAGCCTTCCTTATCTCACAACAAAACGGATCGCTCATGCGGATGAACCCCATGCCGGTTCCTTTGAAAAAACTCGATTCCCTCTGCCTTGTCTGGTCGATAATATCGTCCGCAACCACCAGATCGCCCGGTTTTATTTTTGCGTTTATTGCGCCCGGACCCGACCACGCGATTATGCGCTCAACCCCTTTTTCTTTAAGGGCCCAGATGTTCGCACGGTAGTTTACGAACGGCGCGGCAATCTCATAACCCTTTTCCCCGTGGCGCGAAATAAAAAGAAAGGATATGCCGTCGTGCTTGAAAAGATGTATCGGAGCGGATTTGCCGAAGGGAGTTTTTTCAGGCCTGAAGGTTTTAACACGACTGCCGAAAACGCCGCGCCGCAGCAGGTCGTAAGCGCGGCTTCCGCCGATGACCGCCATGGCTTCCACTTTGTTTACCAATCCTTTTCCACCTGTTTTTCACGCATTTTTGCGTTGTGCAGCTGCTGGATAACCTTTTTCTCATTGCGCTCAAGGGCGTCGAGTATTCTCTTTACATCTTCCGGCGTCATTTTTCTTTTCTGTCCTTCCTTTGCGGCGTCACTTTTTTCGTCGGATTTTTTTTGATTTTTTTCCTGCGCTTTTTGTTCCTTTTGTTCGCGTTGTTTTTCGTTTTGATCGGGCGCATCCTTTTGGTCTTTGCCGCTTTCGGGTTTTCCGTCGTCTTTATCTTTTTTCTTTTTTTCCTCTTTATCGCTTTTTTTCTGCGGGCTTTGTTTTTCGAGTTCCTCGATTTTTATCATCGCCAGTTCCATGTTTTCCTTCGCTGCCATGTTAGACGGATCGTCAAGCAGTATTTTTCTGTACGCCCCCTCCGCAGCCTTCAAGTCTTCCAGCGCCACGGTCTCCTGCGCGCTTTTTTCAAGTTTTTCAAAACCGGATTTCATTTTTGTATTAGCAAAATTCAGCAACCCTTTTTCCGCCAGCTCCCCGCTGGGCGAGTCAAGCACGGCGGAGTACAGTTCAGCCGCCTTTTCGTATTCGCCCTTTCGGAAACGGGCGTTTCCAAGGTTGTATTTCGATACCGCGGAGTCCTTTTCCTTTTGCGCGCGGCTGTAAAGGTCGATGGCGTCGTCGTAATCGCCGGCGTTATATTGTTCGTTACCTTCTTTTACGGCAAAGTAATGCGCGTCGCCGAATGCAAGAGATAACGAGGCGGCTAAAACCGTAACGATTTTCTTCATATGGCCTTACCCTCCAGCGTGCCGTCCATCAATGCAAGCATCGCGCCCTCGCGCAGGCCTGGATCGCTTATGGTCAGCGAAGCGGTGCCGAAAAGTTCCATAACGGCAAGTACTATCCCGATGCCGGGTATTATGAGGTCTTCGCGCCCGTTTTCCAGCCCTGGAATTTTTCCGCGCTGTTTTATCGTCATGCCGCCTATTTTATCCAAAATTGTTTCCACGTCCCGTGTTTTAATAATCCGGTTGTTGATTTTTTCCGGATCGTAGGGAGTAACGTCAAAGTGGATCGCCGCTATCGATGTTATGCTTCCCGCCGTTCCGACAAGCGTAAATGGACGTTCAAATTTCAGCTTATCCGCCACGGCGGCGATTTCCGATTTCAGGTACGCGCTCATGCGGCGGTATTCATCCGCTGTAAGCGGCGCGTTTTGGATGTACGTTTCCGCTATCCGCACGACGCCCAGATCCGTCCCCACGCGGCGTATGCCGCCCTTGCCGCTGCGGTATACGAACTCCGTGCTGCCGCCTCCGATGTCGAACAAAACAAGCGGCCCCCGTTTTTTTATAACCATAAACGCTCCCCTTAGCGACAGCTCCGCCTCGCGTTCCCATTCGATTACGTCAAGATCGAAACCCAGACGCCTGCGGAAAAGCTCCCTGAAACGTTCGCGGTTTTTTGCGGTGCGCACGGCGTGCGTGGCGGTTGCCGCAATTTCAAAAGGTTTCAAATGGGAGGCGGATTCGACAAGCGATCCGGCTCCGGAGACGGTTCTTTCCATTGCCGCTTCCGAAAGCGACCCGGCTTCGTGCATCCGCTGGCCGAGCCTTGTGATTATCTGCGAGCTGTGGAGCTGCGCAAAACCGCTGCCCTCCGGTTCGGCCACCAGCAGCCGCACGGTGTTGGAACCGATATCCAGCGTTGCGAACCTTTTTATTTTACGCATGCCGAAACTTCATTGCGGTTTCTACCATCCAAAAGAATATAGACTGAATCGATAAAAATATTCAATAATTAACGGCGTGGAAATCATTAAGGCTCCCGCGAGGATAGACCTTGCCGGCGGCACGCTGGACATCTGGCCGCTTTCGGTTATCTTTGCGCCGTCTTACTGCATTAACGTTGCGATAAATCTCTACGCTACGGTAAGGGCCGAAAGAAACAAAAATATCGAGGGTCTGGTTATCCATGAAAAACGACTGCGAAAAACCATACGCCTGCCGCGCCGGGTATCCGAAGCGGGGGAAACTCTTTACGACAGAGCCTTCAGGCAAATCCCCGTTTCCGGGTGGGAGTTTACGGTGGAGTGCGAATCTCCCGCAGGGGCCGGACTTGGCGGATCGTCCGCGCTTTTGATCGCCCTTTTAAAGATGCTTTGCCGCTTGAGCCGCAAGAAAATGCCCGATTATAAAATATTGCGGATTGCGCAAGACATCGAGGCGCGTCATCTCGGCATACCGACGGGCGTGCAGGATTACGTGGCGGCGCTGGGAGGCGGAATGAATATTGTGCAAAACGGCGTGGGCGGTCTTACCTTTTCAAGGCTTCGCCTGAAGGCTGCGGAAATAGAAAAGCGCGTCGTACTGGCCTATTCGGGGAAGTCGCGCGTTTCCGGCAAGACGAACTGGCAGCAATTCAAAAGGGCTATTGAGGTGGACAAAACCGCACGCCGCGTTTTTTCCGGGATTGCCGAAAACTCCCTGCGCGTCATGGAAGCGCTGGAGTCCGGCAGGTTTTCCGAAACGGGAACTTTCCTATTCCATGAAAACAGTTTGCGCGAAAAATTGGGACGTTCGATAATACCCGCGCGGCTGCGGTACGTTTTTGAAATTTTGCGGAAAGCGGGCGGCTACCCCAAGATATGCGGCGCGGGCGGCGGCGGATGCTTCATGGTTTGGTGCGAACCTGAAACGCGGAAAAATATAATATCGATCCTGTTACGGCACAACATGGAACCGCTGAACTTCCGTCCGGCTCCCAGGACTCCAGTAAACCTGCCGCGTATTCGTATTAAACCTGAAACGGGTAGTAATTGGTAATGGAGCAGGTAGGGTATTTACGCGATCTTTTAATAATCTTCGCTTGTTCTGCGGTTGTTGTTTATTTTTTCGACAAAATAAAGATTCCTTCCGTCGTAGGATTCATGATTTCCGGAGTTTTTCTGGGGCCGCACGGGTTGTCGCTGATACGCGACCTGCATCTCGTCGAACTGCTGGCGCAGATAGGCGTGGCGCTTTTGCTGTTTACGGTGGGGTTGGAATTTTCCATGACGAAGATATTCCAACTCAGGAAGATTGTCTTTTTCGGCGGCGGCCTGCAAGTGTTATTGACCTGCGGAGCCGTTAGCGTCATAGCCCACCGGTTTACGGACGATTGGAACACATCCATTTTTATCGGGTTTCTTGTGGCTCTTTCCAGCAGCGCCGTCGTGTTGAAGCTTTTGCTGGACAAGGCGGAAATCAACACAATGCAGGGACAAAACATAACCGGAATACTGATATTCCAGGACCTTTGCGTTGTCCCCATGATGATACTTGCCCCCGCGCTCGCCGGGCACGAAATAACGCCTGCGGTGTTGACGCCGCTTTTCATTAAGTCGACGGCGCTCATCCTGTCTCTGATAATCGGAACCAGATGGATAGTGCCGAACATTCTTTCCCGGGTGGTGGAAACCCGCAACCGCGAGTTATTCATTATCGTTATTTTACTCCTGTGCCTCGGAACCGCATACGTTACTTTTGCGGCGGGACTGTCGCTTGCGCTTGGGGCTTTTCTGGCCGGTATGATGATTTCCGATTCCGAATACAGCCATCAGGTTGTTTCGGAGATACTTCCGTTCCGCGATGCCCTTAACTCGCTGTTTTTCGTTTCAATCGGGATGCTTCTGGACCTTTCGTACGTTGTGGAAAACCCTGGGGTCGTTATAGCCGTAACCCTGGGAATATTTTTTATAAAATTTCCGCTGGCCGCCTTACCATCGATTATTTTGCGCTATCCTTTGCGGTTCGCCGTTATTACGGGTATATCCCTTGCGCAGATCGGAGAGTTTTCATTCGTACTCGCGTGGTTCGGCATGTCGGTTGGAATCGATATGGGCGGGTTTTACCAGCCTTTTATTACGGCGGCAATCATGACGATGGCTATGACGCCTTTCATGATGGAGGGAGGGCGCGTACTGTGCGATACGCTGCTGGAAAAAGTTCTGGACAGGGGCGGAAGGAAGCGGCCGTCCGAAAAAGGCGAAGACGAATACAACCTGATCAGGGACCACGTGATAATAGTGGGGTTTGGTTTAAACGGAAAGAATCTGGCGAGAGTTTTGAGGGATACGGGTGTTCCCTACAACATACTGGAACTCAACCCGGCCACTGTCCGAAGATACTCGCGTCTTGGCGAGCAGATACATTACGGCGACGCGACGCGCGACCACGTCCTGAAGCATGTGGGTGTTGAATCCGCCAGACTTTTCGTGCTGGCTATTTCCGATCCCACGATGGAAAGACGCATCGTTCAAACGGCCCGCAGGCTGAACTCGAGACTGCACATAATCGCGCGGACGCGGTTTGTTTCCGAGATCGAGCCGCTAAAAAACCTCGGCGCGGACGAGGTGATACCCGAAGAGTTTGAAACCAGCATAGAGATATTCGCCCATGTCCTGCGGGTTTACGACGTGCCGCGCAATATCGTACTTGAGCAGATAGATGACATTAGAAGTTCGGAATACGGGATGCTGCGTTCCTTGCCTGAAGAAAGGATTTTGCCGTCTCAGGATTTCCCGTTTTCCGAGAAGCTCGAATGGCAGATGATGCAGATTCCTCCGGGCGCCGAATCGGTCGGCGGCAAACTGGCGGATTTGAACATCCGCGCCGTAACCGGCGCCACGGTGCTGGCGGTTCAGCGCGAAGACGAGTTTTCGCAAAACCCCGCGTCTGATTTTATTTTCCGCGTCGGCGACATGGTCTACCTCGTCGGCAAGGACGAACAGGTCAGGGATGCGATAAAACTGTTTCAAAAAAAATAGCGTGCGCTTACGGCGCAAGGCTCATCAACTACCCCAGCTCTATTCATGAATAAAGCTGGCTACTTCTGCGCGCCCTCTATGAAACGGCCGATGGTACCGTAATACTGCGCCGGGTTTACTATGTACATGCCGGTATGATCTGACCCCTTGATATTTATAAATTCCTTGGGCTTGCGCGCATCTTTAAAAAGCATTTCGGAGTGGTAATACGGAGTCACCTCGTCATTTTCGCCGTGTATCAAAAGAAGCGGCACGGCAAGTTTTTTTACCTCCCTTGAGTTGTCGAAATACGACGACGCCAGTAGCCATATGGGGATGTTGGGGTAAATATCGCGCGCCACCTGACGGATGGAATAAAAGGTTCCCTCGAGTATTACCGCTCGGCATTCTTTTGCGTTTGCGAGTTTCAGCGCCGCCGCGCCGCCCAGCGACTGGCCAAGCAGTACGATGTCCGAAGCCGCCGCACCGCGCGATTTCGTAAGGTAATCGTATGCGGTGAAGGTGTCTTGTACAAAACTTTTCCTGTCCGGTTTTCCATCGCTTTTCCCGAAACCGCGGAAATCGAATATAAAGACGTTGTAACCGCTTTCGATATAACCTTTGATAACGGCAAGCCGGTCGGCGATGGTACCGGCGTTGCCGTGGACGTACAGTATCGTTGACGATTTCCGGTTGGCGGCGAAGTACCAGCCGTGAATTTTTTCACCGCCGCCGCCCGATGCAAGCCAGACCTCTTCCGGCTTAAGGGAGTAATCCTGCGGGGAATGCTCGTGTTCGGCTGACGGGACAAACAGTGAACGGCTTTCGTGCCATCTTCCCCATACGAGTAAAAACGCCGCTACGATAAGCAGTATGGAAACAATATCAAGCAATAAGCGCATGGACTCCATTCCTTTAACCCGAATTGTTCATTTGTTATTCAATCCAGCATTGTACCCGCGCCGGCAATCTGTTGGGCGCTTATAAAGCTGCTTTAAAAGTAAGCAGCATATACGCACGCAAACGGTAAACAAACTTTGCTACTTTAACCAGCAATTGTATCTGCGCCGGCAATATATTGGGCGCTTCTAAAGCGCCGCCAGCAATCTGTTGAGCGCTTATAAAGTGCCGGAATACCAGCGGGAGAGTTTTCCGGGTTCCACGCCCAGAAGGTAAAGCGAAACAAGTATCGAGTTGCGTAAAACACAGTAAAGCGCCCCTTCCGAAAGCCATCTGCGCGGCGAGGTCAGCACCGCTTTTTTAACGATTGATACCTTCCCCATCCGGCGCAGCCGTTTTATGAAATCCACGTCTTCCATTATCGGCATAGGCCTGAATCCGCCCGATTTTTTATAAAATTCGCGTGAGGTGAATACGGCCTGATCGCCGTATATCAGCCCCAGCAGAGCCGATCTCAGGTTGGCGCTGGACGCGATTATACGGTGCCTCAGCAGCCCTGAGTCTATTGCCAGCCGGAAGGCGCCGCCTGATACTCCGGGTTTTCGCATTGTGCCGGTAACCGCCTCTTTCCAGCCATCCGGCAACGTCGTGTCCGCGTGGCAGAAAAGGAGGATTTCACCGGCGGCTTCTTCGGCGCCCCTGTCAAGCTGGACTCCGCGGCCCGGTTTTCCTTCCACGGTTTTTACGTTATAGCCGGAGGCCGTTTGCAGGCTTTTAATGTCGCCCCGCGGGATGGAAACGATGACTTCGGTATCTCTTTGGCCGGATAGTAAGCCTAAAAGCCGCGCCAGCAGCACGGTTTCCCCGCTGGCGGGGATGATGACGGATATTATGGGTTTGCTCAAGACGTCGCGGTACTTTTTTGCTTGAGGTTTGACAATACTACTCCGCGCACCTGTTTTTCCATTTTCACGGAATTTTCCGAGCGCGGAACAAATATGTGGAAAAGACTGTGCATGTCCTCGTCTATTTTCGGGTTCGTTTCCGAAAGGATTTTTAACAGTCTTTCGTGCCCTGATTTTGCGTTATGCGTTTCGCAAAAAACTTCACCGTGGCTGTTGCGGTATAGCAGCGTAATTTCATCCACGCTTTTCGTCCATAGCTGGGAGGTAAAGTTTACGATAACGATAATGCCGGTAACGAACGCTTCTTGGAGAAGATACCGGTTTTCTATCGCGGAGATTTGTTGATACGGCAGGAAACGCCCGATGACTTTCACCAACCCCTGTATCTCCTTAAGAGACACCGGCAAAGGGTTGGGTATCAGGTGCAGGAAGGTTTTCGAGTCTATCAGGCGGTTCATCACCAGCCATGCGATGATGTCCGCCAGCGACGCGCCTTTTTTCAATTCCGCATGTTGAACGGAATCCTTCCTCGCTATCTCGGTTGTGACGTTACCTCGGAAAACCGTCCATACAGTTTTTTTACCCCGCTGAACGGCCGGCATGAACGTGCACGATTCCAGCCGCAGCGCCTCGTCCGAAGCGCGCTTTAGCGGTTCTATCTTCGCCTTTTTTTTATTGTAAAATGAGAAAAGTTTGCGTCCGAGGATCGTCAGGTCTTCGTCCGAGATCAGGTTTTTCACATCCTCTCGCGTTTTAAGGCTGTTCGTAAGGTTTTTCCATGTCTCCAGCAAAAAAGAGTGGAGCTGTTTGCCCAGGTCGAGTACTCGGTCGAAATCCCATTCGTCGTATTTGTTAAGGTTGGCGGTGACCGACTCGCCCCAATTCCATTCGTTTATGTAATAGAGCATCAGCTCTTCCTTGTACGTGCGCTTTGATTTTCTCTTTGTTGCGGCATTAATTTTTATGCTTACCTTGTTGTAAAAGCATTTCCGTAAAAGTTCCACAACGTCGCCGCGGTTTTTATGATGATAATGATCCAGCAGCCGGTCGATCATTATCAGGTACGGGTCCCGCAGGTGCGCGGGAGAATCGGGAGAAAGAATGTTTTTTTTCAGTTCTTCGCAAAGCGGAATCGATTCCCCTTCCGAATCTATGAAGCTCTCCAAAAGCGCCATCTTGAGCACGGATTTGAACGGAGAATCCATGGCCTTGTTTATCTGCCAAAGAGCCGCCCCAAAGAATTCCCCGATAGTTATCGGGGCCATGTTCCCCAGATCGACGAACTGTTTGAGATTTACCTCCCACGTCATGTCCAGGTCTTTGATCACCGAATTATATTCGTCGTCATCCGCAGCTGGAGTCGTGAGCCACCATAAGGGATACTTGCCTGCCACATGAAGGGATGTTCTGTAAAATTCTTCCTTCAGTATCCCGGCTTGGGCCGTTCCGACGCTTTCCTTGCCGGCGCCGCCGAAATCGTTGCGGCGGACGCGGTTGACGTCGGTAATAAAAAAGTGGAATTCGGCGCCGTTTTTTTCCGCCCACTTTTCGATTAACCCCAGTTTTTCCTTTAACGAGTTCATCTTTTTCCCGTTCAGCCTGGATTCATTTACGACAACCCAGTAGTCGTAATCGGAAACAGAGCTTTGGGCGGCGCTGCCCACGCTTCCCATTAAAAGCAGCGATTCAATAAAAGGTTCGATCTCGTCTACTGCATGACGGCGCATATCGAGCTCGATGGATTTGAAATCTTTCACGCTGTGTTTCAGGGCTGTTTTCATATCCTCCGTAAGCTCAAAAAATGATATCCCGCCGCAGTACTCCCCGCACTCAAGGTAACAGGGCAGGCCGTGGTGGTTGTAGTGCAGCATCATTGGAACGAGATGGATGGCAAGCAGCGCCGTTTTGGGGGAAATCTGGATGGATGTTTCTATTCTGCTCCGGTTGTACGTCTCGAATGCTTGTAAGTTTGCTGCTAGCTGCTGTTCGGTGGCCATGCTTTTATACGCTGGTTGGTTTTCCCGCGTATGCCTTGCCTGCAAGTTCCGAAACATATTCTTCGGCCTTTACGGCAGCGATTGCGCCGTCGCCGACCGCCGTGGCTACCTGGCGCAGCGGCGTAACCCGGCAGTCGCCCACGGCGAACAGTCCCGGCACCGATGTTTGCATGTTCTGGTCGGTTATCAAAAACCCCCATTTATCTTTTTCACAGTCCGTGAATTTCGTTATGGGCGTAAGGCCGACGAATATGAACACCCCTTCAACGTCAAGCGTGCGCCGTTGTTTGGTCTGCCTGTTTTCAATAACGATACCGTTTACGCCCTGGGGGTTCCCTTTTACTTCCACTCCCACGCTATGCCAGCAGAACTCCACGTTATCCTTTGAAAAGATGCGTTCCTGAAGCAGCTTTTCCGCGCGTAACTGGTCGCGCCTGTGAACGAGATACAGCTTGTTAACCAGCTTGCTGAGAAATACGGCTTCCTTGACGGCTGTATCCCCACCGCCTATCACCGCCACGTCCTTACCCCGGTAAAACGGCCCGTCGCATGTGGCGCAGGTTGATACCCCCTTGCCGAAGAACTCCCTCTCGCCGGGTATGCCCAGTTCGGAGGGGTCCGCGCCGGTGGCGATTATCACGGATTTTGCGGGCAGCGTTTCTTTGCCGACCTCGATATGGAAGGTATCGTTTTCCTTGCGGATGCTTTTTACAAGGTCGTACTTTACATCCAGACCTTCTTTTTTTGCGTGTTCCTCGAATTTCTGCATCAGGTCCATGCCGGAAAGCGCCGGAAAGCCCGGGTAGTTTTCTACAATGTCAGAAAGGGCGATCTGGCCGCCTATTCCGGCTTTTTCTATGAGGATAGTTTTCATTCTAGCTCTTAGCGCGTATATTGCGGCGGCTATTCCGCCAGGGCCGCCGCCGATTATCACAAGATCATACATTTCCATGGTTCCCCCCCTTGATTTAAGCATAGGCTATGTTTTAGTCTAATGCAGTTATTTTATACGGTTTACCGAATGTACTAAAATGAAAAAATGGAAAAGTGGGAAAAACTCAGGATTTACCGGATTCCCGGTGTTTTTTTTGGCAGAATCGGGCTATAGAAAAATTTTCTTCTTAACCGGGAATAAGGGTATACTCGTAGGACAAAATTGTTTATTTTCTGTAATTTGATAACATGAAAAGATCGTTTTGATAATCGACGGCTCGGCATCCGGTTTGCTGAGGGAAAGGGAGTTTTAATTTGACCAAGATACTTCTTGCGGGCGTTTTCAAGCCTTTTGGTGTGCAGGATGAGTACGGTGAGGCATTGTGCACCATGGAGCTTCTTAACAACCAGGTAACCCGCGAACAGGGAATACATTCACCGCGTTCAAACAACCTCAGTTTCGCGCTTTATATCATGGCGGAGAACATCAAGGTTCCCACCGTTGTGCTGGATTTCCCAAGCTGGCGTGATTTTACGCGGGAAATCCGCAAAGGCAACTATACGCATGTGGGGCTTTCTTTTATTGCGCCCAACGTTGTAAAAGCAAGGCGCATGGCGAATTACGTCCGTAAACATTCTCCCGGCACGAAAATCATACTGGGAGGCCACGGCGCTGCCATACCCAACCTGCGGGATCTGGTGGAATGCGATGACATATGCCACGGCGAAGGCATTGCATGGCTTCGTAAATATTTCGGGGAGGACCCCGACAGCCCCATCATCCACCCCGTCGTGCATTCGGCGGTGAAGACGCGCATATACGGAGCGCCGATGATCCGAAAGGCCGGAATAATCCTTACGGGCGTCGGCTGTCAGAACTCGTGCAGGTTCTGCGCCACCTCCCACAAATTTGAAAAGCAATATACGCCCTTTCTGCGTACCGGCAGGCAAATCTTCGACGCCTGCATAAAAACCGAAAAGGCACTGGGCATGGACGACTTCGCGCTCATGGACGAGAATTTTTTAAAGTCTCCCAAGCGCGCAATGCAGCTTCTTGTGGAGTTGGAAAAAAGCGGTAAATCATACACGTATGCCACCTTCTCGTCTGCGGAGGCTATAAAAAAGCTCGGAGTAGATTTTCTGGTAAGGCTGGGCGTGAAGTTTCTTTGGGTCGGCGTTGAATCCAAGGAAAATATTTTTGAAAAGACGCAGGGGATCGACGTCAAATCCATGATCGCCGACCTGCAAAACCACGGTATAGCCGTTTTAGCTTCGGCCATACTGTTTTTGGAACACCACGACAAGAAAACCATCCACGAGGATATTGACTGGGCCATTGGGCTGGAATCGTGCCTTTTACAGTTCATGCAGTTCGGCCCTATTCCCGGCACGAGGCTTTACAAGGAATACAGCGAGCAGGGCAAGCTGTTGGAAAACATCCCGTGGCCGCGCCAGCACGGACAGGATGAAATATGGTTCCGCCATCCCCATTTCACTTTGCCGGAGACCCACGAGTATACGAAAAACGCCTTTATCAAAAAATTCCAGACTCATGGCCCCGGCGTACTGCATATGTCGCTCACTTACGTTAAAGGCTATCTTACGGTGAAAAGGGAGATGGAGGAGCGCGCCGAGCAGGGGCTGGCATGGGATCCAGGTACGCTTGGTTATGTAAAAAAGGAAAACTTCCAACCCGACGCGTACATGGTAAAACGTCTTGAGGCCATGAAAATGAGCGCCCTTGAGTTTCGTCCCATTCTTCACTCAACCCTTAAATACGCGCCCAATGAAAAGGCGGCCCAAAAGAGCCGGATGGTTATTGATCTCTACGACGAAACATTCGGTAAACCCGCATTCATGGACAGGGTGCAGGATGCCGTTGTCAGGTTTTGCGCTTTCTTTGAAAACCGCATGGCAAAAAAGAGTGTGATAATGCGCCAGCCGTCGGTAAGAAAGGTTTACTACACAGAGGGCAGGCAGGCGCCTAATGAAAGCGAAGTAAAATCCGGGGTTGTCGCGGGTAGTAAAGTCGCCTCCGAAAGCGGCGTCGCGTAAAAAACAGGCGCAGAAAAAAATAGAAACACATAAAAACCAGCGTATGCGTCTTTTGCGGGGTCGTGTATAAAAATGAGTTTATTGCAAAAATTCGAGACCGTCTGCTTTCCGTTGCTGGCGGCGCTGATAGGAGTCGGCTACGTTGCGGCGGTGCTGTTTAACAACCCGTTCGATTCCGTCATTCATTCGCCGCACGCACTGGTTTTGCTTGTCATATTGATCATCATCACAATTTTTCCGATACGCTCCCTGTACAAATTGCTGGGTAACAAAGGCGCAGCGGAAGACGGCGACGGGTAATCCCGACCACGCGTTTTTTATTTACCCCGCAACCATGTTTTACGGCGCGGTCCGTGCCGGTATAATCTCCGCATGAAGCGGAAACGCCTTTACATAATCGACGGCGCCGGGTTTTATTACCGTGCGTATTACGGTATCCGCCAGAATCTCACCGCCCGCGATGGAACCCCGACAAACGCCGTGTACGGTTTTGCAAGAATGTTCGTAAAAATCATTAACGAAGAAAAACCGGATGGACTTGTAATAGCGCTGGACTCCAGGGAAAAAACGTTCCGCCACGAGATGTACGAAGATTACAAGGCGAACCGGCAGGCGATGCCCGAAAATCTAGCCGTACAGCTTCCCTTGATAGAGCGGTTGATTGCGGCTTATAACATAGCGGTTCTCAAAAAGCCCGGCCTTGAGGCGGATGACCTGATAGGAGCCGCCGCTTTGCAGGCCGCCGGTAAGGGTTACGACGTAACTATAGTAACCGGCGACAAGGACCTCATGCAGCTCGTCAACGACCGCATAAC
Organism: bacterium; assembly: GCA_036244935.1. Taxonomy (GTDB): domain Bacteria; phylum Nitrospinota_A; class UBA7883; order JACRGQ01; family JACRGQ01; genus BTTC01. Next base: position 14,440 of record BTTC01000005.1, read on the forward strand.
CCTGTACGATTCGCTGAAGGACAAAAGGATCGGCATCGAACAGGTGAAAGAAAAATTCGGCGTGGAACCGGGCAGGGTGGTGGAAATCATGGGGCTTATGGGCGATTCCTCGGATAACATCCCCGGTGTGCCGGGAGTCGGGGAAAAAACCGCCCGAAAGCTGATTGAAAAATACGGTAACATCGAAAACCTGCTTGAACGCGCCGAAGAAATAGAGCGTCCCAAACTGCGTCAGGCTTTGGTTGATAACAAAGACAAGGCGCGTCTGAGCCGCGAACTGGCAAGAATCAAAACCGGAATCAGTCTGGATGTCGACCCCGATTCATGGGGGCTGTCTGAGCCCGAAGAAAAAAAGCTGACCGAGCTTTTTGCCGAACTGGATTTTAAATCCTTTACGGGAATCACAATAAAAAGACCGGAAATCCGGGCATCATACAAAACGGTAATGACCGAAAAAGAACTGGACGGCCTTGTATCAATACTGAAAAATTCTTCGGGGTTCGCCGTGGATACCGAAACGACATCGAAGGAGCCGATGCGGGCGGAGCTTGTGGGGCTTTCGTTTTCAACCAAAGACGGCGAGGGTTTTTATATACCGGTCGCGCATGATTATTCCGGCAAGCCAAAACAGCTGAACAAACGAAAAGCGCTGGAAAAACTTAAACCGGTGCTGGAAAACGTGAAGATTGAAAAATACGGCCAGAACATAAAGTACGACTATATAGTCCTCAAAAAGGAAGGGGTGGATATGCAGCCGTTATCGTTCGATACGATGCTGGCGTCGTACCTTCTTGCGCCTGAAGAACGCAGGCATAATCTTGGCCATCTATCGGAAAAATACATCGGCCACGGGATGATCGAATACGCGGACGTTGCGGGCAAGGGCGCAAAGCAGCTTACCTTCAATCTCGTGGAAATTAGCAAAGCGGCGGAATATTCCGCAGAGGACGCCGACATGACGATGCGGCTTACGCAAATATTGAGAAAAGAGATAAAGGAAAAGGGGCTGGAAAATCTCTACTACAGCATCGAACTGCCGCTGGTAAAAGTTTTAGCCAGCATGGAACAAAACGGCGTGGCGGTGAACCCGGAGTTTTTAAAAAAATATTCGCGACGCCTCGACGAAGAACTTAAAAAGATCGAAGCGCAGATTTACGATACGGCGGGAGAAGAGTTCAACATCGCTTCTCCCAAACAGCTTGGCAGAATTCTGTTCGACGTTATAAAACTCAAACCGGTGCGTAAAACCAAAACCGGCCCCTCAACCGACCAGAAGGTTCTGGAAAAGCTGTCGTATTCACACCCGCTGCCGAAGCTTATTCTACGCAGCCGCTCACTTGCCAAACTCAAGTCCACATACGTCGATCCCATACCGCAATTGATTTTGCCCGAAACCGGAAGGGTGCACACCTCTTTCAACCAGGCCGCGGCCGCGACCGGGCGGTTGAGCTCTTCCGCGCCGAACCTGCAAAATATTCCAGTCCGCACCGAAGAGGGGCGGAAAATCCGCGAGGCTTTCTATGCCGCAAACGAATGCCTGTTCATCTCCGCGGACTACTCGCAGATAGAACTTCGCGTACTAGCGCATTTAAGCGGTGACGAGCTTTTGCTGGAATCTTTTAAAAATGACGAGGACGTTCACCTGCGTACGGCGCGTGAAATATTCGGGGTAATGCTTGCGCCGGAAATGAGGCAGGCGGCAAAGGCGGTGAATTTCGGGATCATATACGGTCAAACGGCCTTCGGGCTGGCGCAGCAGCTTGGAGTACCGCGATCAGAGGCGCAAAGCTACATAAAAAATTACTTCGCCCGTTACGTGGGCGTAAAGAAGTTCATAGACGAAACGATTATAACCGCCAGGGGAAATGGATTTGTAACCACCATGATGGGTCGTAAACGGATGCTGCCGGAGCTGGGTTCCGCCAACAAAAACGCCCGCGAAGCTGCGGAAAGAATGGCGGTAAACAGCATCGTGCAGGGTTCGTCGGCTGACCTTATAAAAAAGGCGATGGTAAACATAGACCGCAAACTTGAAAACCTGAAAACAAAAATGCTGCTTCAGGTTCATGACGAGCTTATATTCGAATCGCCCGCAGAAGAGCAGAAAGATGCGGGAGAAATGGTTAAAAAGGAAATGGAGTCGGTGGAAAAGCTGTCGGTCCCTTTAAAGATTTCTATAACATCCGGTAAAACATGGGGCGATTTACACTGATCCGCAAACGAATCGAAGGGAAAAGTTGTACGGCTGCTTAAAACGCGCTGGACACCGGAACTTTGGTAAAATAATAAACAAAGAGAAAATTTGTGGATTACGAAACACTACCCGGGTTATTCGCTTCAGCCTCTATAAAATATCCAGACCGGCCCGCCCTTTGCGCCAAGGAGGGTGGTTATTACAAAACAGTTACGTATTCGCAAGCGCAAAAAAAGATCGACGGTTTTTCGCGCGCTCTTTTCAGGCTCGGCGTAAGGTTCGGTGAGCGGGTGGCCATTGTCGTACCCAACGGGCCGTATTGGGTAATAACGGATATGGCGGCGATGATGCTGGGAGCAGTCGACGTACCGCTGTATTCCTCGCTGACTTCCGAACAGGTAAAGGAGATACTTATCGACTCCGAATGCAGGACAATAGTACTTTCGGGGTCGGATCAGTTTGCCAAGATCAGGGATATAATCGCGGAGCTTCCTGATATGCGTACGGTAATTACCCTGGAGCATCCAGAGACCGGGTTGCCCGGTATCACCACAATTTCCTTAGATTCCGCCATGAGCCTCGGCGGTCAAATGGGGTACGCTGAAGAAAAAGAGTTCGTTGAAACAACCAAACGGACAAAACGCAGCGACCTCGCAAGCATTATCTATACGTCTGGAACCACGGGCGCGCCGAAAGGGGTGGCGCTTACCCACGATAATTTTCTTTCAAACGTAGAGGCCATAAAGCGCGCGATCAATATTTGCGATACCGACAGCCACTTTTCATTTTTACCGCTTTCCCACGCATTTGAAAGGATGACGGGATATTACTGCATGATTGCATCCGGCGCCGCCATCTATTACGCCCAAAGCATGGAAACCATTACCGCGGATATGAAGGATGTTAAGCCCACCATCGGCGTGAGCGTGCCGAGGCTTTTTGAAAAAATCCAGGCGGGGATAACGAAAAAAATCAACGCGGCGCCGTCCTTCAGGCAAAAACTTTTCCACTGGGGACTGGAAGCAGGAAAACTCGCCTACGATCCTGATAATCCCGGACGCAATTCTGCGTCTGTGCGTTTACGGCTTTTTTTTGCGAAACTTCTGGTGCACAAAAAAATCGCGGCGGCGTTCGGAGGCCGCTTGCGCTTTTTTGTTTCCGGAGGCGCGCCCCTTTGCATGGAAACGGCCGTCTTCCTGAGATCGCTGGGTATAAAAGTTCTGGAAGGCTATGGTCTTACCGAAACATCGCCGGTTATCTCCTTCAACCTGCTTGAAGACAACCGTATCGGCAGCGTCGGCAAACCGCTGGATAACCTGGAAGTAAAGATCGCCGACGACGGTGAAATACTCGTTAAAGGACCGAGTATAACAAAAGGCTACTTCAATAATGCACAGGCAACCTCCGAGGTTATTGACGAGAAGGGGTGGTTCCACACCGGCGATATCGGCAGGATGGACGACGGTTATATTTACATAACGGATAGAAAAAAAGAACTGCTCATACTTTCCAACGGAAAAAACGTGGCGCCGCAGCCGCTGGAGCTTAAGCTCCGGGCGGACGAATACATATCGATGGCGATGGTAATAGGGGACAAGCGCAACTTCGTAAGCGCGCTTATCGTACCCGATATGGACAGGCTGAAAAACACCGTAAAAAAACTTGGTATTGAAAAAAGCGATATAAAAGAGCTTTTAAAAGAACCCGCAGTAAACTCGCTGATGGAAGATCGGGTTGCAAAGGCCATGAAGGGGTTCGCCCGATTTGAACAAGTGAAAAAAATAACATTAATTCCGCGCGAGTTTACGCAGGAGCGCGGTGAGCTGACCCCCACGCTAAAACTGAAACGCAGGGTAATATTCAAGGAGTTCTCGGGCGATATTGAAACGATGTACGCCAAAAAAATCTGCTGAATTTTTTACCTTCAGGCGGCCACCGGCTAAAGCGTTTTAAGTTTTAGCGGATACGAATACTTTTGTATTTATTTGCAGCGTGTTTTACGTTTATCATTGGAAAATTTGGAACAATATGATATTTTGAGAGTTATAGCGTTTTAAGTTTTAGCGGATACGATAGATATTCCAGCAGGTCTTAATATCAAGACATTACGCATGTGCATCGTATTCATGGTAAAGCAATATGCTTTAGCCCGCTTTATTCATGAATGATCCGGGTTATGAGTAACAAGGGTGTTGCAAAAAAAGTTGAATGTACAATCAAGGAGCATCTGAAGCGTATAGTATTTTGCAATAACGGGGAAAAGTAAGAAAGCATGTGGCGGCCGGAAAACGAGTTAAGCAGAACCGAGAAAATCCGCAGGTCGCTGTACAACGCATTACGGCACGAGCTTGAAACATCGCTCCTGCAATTCGGCCTGATTGATCCGTATACAAAATTCCTTAAAACGAACGCCGATTACAAGTTCGTGGAAAAAAGAGAGTTAAAACCTCGCGGAAAAGTTACCGAAGCGGAAAACGATCTGATAAACGGCTTCATCGTTTTGTTTGCCGAAGCGGTCATTCCTTCGGATCTTAAGAAGTACGTCAGGTATTTCGACAACAACAAGGTTACAAAGGAAAACCTTCAGGAGATCGTTTTGACGTCCACCCGTATAGCGCATCAGTTTGAAAAGGCGCAGAAATATTTCGACCATCCGAGGTTTTTCGATCTTATGGGCGATTTACTGCCGGTGGATTACGCCCTTTTGATACAGCAGGACACCACGGGCAGAAGCAAAAACAGGTATACGTTATCTCATTTCCACGTAAGGATAGATTGGCTTATAGATTTCGCCACCGAATCGCTGGCCAAACAGTTGAGGTACATCTCCAAGGACCTTTACGAAAAGGGCGAAAAGTACGCCCACTCTCTTGTGGAAAAACTTTTCGAGTATTTCAGTTTTCACCACACGGTATCCGGCAGGCGCACCGCGGCCGTGGTTGCGTACCAGCTTCTGTGCATGGCGGACTTCATAACAACGGTGTATGTAAACAGCGCCGAGTCGCGCACGCTCACGAAGCTGGCGGAAAACGGCGTATCGAAATTCTGCCTTGTAAAAATTCCGAAAGAACATATAGAGCTCATAGAAAAAAATACCAAACTCAACGTAAAAAATTTCCGCAAGAATTTTCTTATCCACGAAAAAGATGATTTCGGCGTAGGCATATTCCACGTTTTTTACAAACGCAACGAGCACACCAAACCGCCGGCGGATAGCAAACTGCGCGAACTTCAGTCGGATGTAAAGTGGCTCAGGGTGGCGAGCCAGCTTCTGGTGCCCAAGCCGGGCGCTTCGGACCAGCGGCCCATAAACTACTCGATAATCTACCACCAGCAGGATCCGTTTATCAGGTAATCCTGCCCTTTGAATGTTCGTAGAGGTAAATTAAACGCCATGGAAAAACGGACGGTAACAACGAACTTGGCGCCGGAGGCAATCGGTCCGTATTCGCAGGCGGTGAGGGTAGGGCGCATGCTTTTC
>BTTC01000006.1:0-19859 GCA_036244935.1 bacterium
GCCATGGATTCCATAAAACAGTCGTCCGGCGAGATTTCCAAGATCATAAAGGTGATTGAGGAGATCGCCTTCCAGACGAACCTTCTTGCGCTTAACGCCGCTGTTGAGGCGGCTCGCGCGGGTGAGCACGGCAAGGGTTTCGCGGTTGTCGCCGAGGAGGTCAGGAACCTCGCGCAGCGCTCCGCCGCCGCGTCCAAGGATACCGCGGCTTTGATAGAAAACGCCGTCAAGAAATCGGAGGAAGGCGGCAGGATAGTCACCGGCGCGGCAGAGGCTTTGGATGCAATCGCCGCAAGCACCAGAAAGGCCGGCGACCTCGTGGCCGAAATCGCCGCCGCCTCGAACGAGCAGTCCAGAGGCGTGGATCAGGTCAACAGCGCCGTCAGCCAGATGGACAGCGTAACGCAGCGCAACGCGGCCACCGCCGAACAATCGGCGTCGGCCAGCGAGGAATTGTCCGCTCAGGCGGAGAACATGGATACTGTCGTTAGTGACCTTCGCGGCGTTATTACCGGTACGGCAATCGTATCGAGTTCCAACGGCTCGAGAAAGGCAAAAACCTTGATAGACCATACCGCCGTACAGGGACGCCGGAAGGGACTTCCCGCTCCCCCCGCGTCTCGGGCGCAAGCTGAAAAAAGACCGGCGCATGAACCCGCCATGAAAAAGGCGGAAGGTCCTAAAAACATAAAGCCCGAAGAGGTAATCCCATTCGGCGACGAGGATGTAAAAGACTTCTAGATTTTATTTATCGGTTGCGCCGACAGCGAATGCTCCCATGATGCACGGGGGATTGTCAGCCCGTTATTCGTGAATAAAACGGGCTATGGCGTTTTAAGTTTTAGCGGATACGATAGATATTCTAAGAGGTCTGAATATCGACATCGTATCCATGGCAAAGCAGTATGCTTTAGACAAGACGTTTGGCGGCCATAGCCGTAAAACGTTTTTTAACGGCATCCAGCGTAGTAAACGAGCCGGTAACAAGCAGCGGATGACCGCCGGTAGAAAACGTCGATAGATCATCGGTATCCTTAAGGGTAGATGCTTTCATACGTGCGGCGCGCGCCGCCCCGAGAAGAGTACCCGCCGGAACCGCACGCGTATCGTCCGGCGTAATGCAAATCATCCTGGCCGTTAACGGAGCCATGATCTTCAGCATGGCGCGGTAATCCTTACCTCTCAAGATTCCCATAACCACGTTGAATTTTTTACCGGGTCTGGTGTCCCTCAAAATTCTGGCCAGTTCCCGGAAAGCTGCGGGGTTGTGCGCGGCGTCGTAGATAACCTCGCATCCGTTTCGCACCACAATCTCAAACCGCCCCGGCAATACGGCCTTCGATATTCCTTTAACGATATGACCGGCCTTTATGCCAAGAGACTTGACGCAAAGCAGGGTTTGCGCCGCAACGGCGGCGTTACGCAACTGGCATCTTCCGGCCATCGCGGGCGCGAATTTCAGGGGTTCCGAAAAATTGGAATGAAAAACGCCACCTTGTGATATACGAAAATCGTGGCCGAAACAAAAAAGCCGGGACTGTTTCCGGTGCGCCTCCGCGCGGAAGACCCCGGTTACGGATTCCGTCATCTCTCCCGCAACGACCGGTCTGCCGGTTTTGATGATGGCCGCTTTTTCAGCCGCTATGGCTGCCCTTGTTTTACCCAGAAATGCGGTGTGTTCCAGCGAGATATTGGTTATCGCCGAGGCAAGCGGACGAAGAACGTTCGTGGCGTCGAAGCGTCCGCCCATGCCGGTTTCCACAACCGCCACCTCCACGCCTTTTTCGGCGAAGTAACAAAAAGCCAGCGCAGCGGTCCACTCAAAAAAGGTTATCTTTTGCGGCAGCCCGCTTCCCGATCTTTTGGCTGACGTCCATTTTTTTCCAATCAGGCGCAGGGTTTTAACCAATTCATTTTGGGGAATCTTTTGACCGTTGATGCGTATGCGCTCCGCGTAATCGCTTAGGTGCGGTGAATAAAAAGCGCCTGTATAAAATCCGGCTTCTTTGAGTATGGATGCGATCATCGCCACGGTGGAACCTTTTCCGTTGGTGCCGGCTATGTGTATGAAGCGGCATTTTTTATGGGGGTTTCCAAGCACGCGCAAAAGAGCCTTTACAGGAGGCAGCGCGGGACGTATCCCCAGCCGCTTGAAACCATACAGCTCTTTCAAGATTTTTTTGTAAGTCTTTCCTTCAAACATGACTGATATGAAAGATAACCATTTTTCCCGTGCGGATCAAAGTAGAATATCTTTTTTACCGAGTTATTTATGAACAAAGCTGACTATATTTATGCGTTCACTCGATCACTTTGGAGATGGCCATAAAAAAGCCCTAAAAAAAACCTTGAAAATTATAAAAAAGGTGTTATCATCGTGGGTAAATAATTTAACGCCAAATTTTGGCTGAAACTGATGTAGTAATCCCGCCTCAGATTTTTCGTCCAAAGTTGGGCCGACAAGGTACGCTCTTTGTGGTGCCGGAACATTTTTTTGAAGGATGAAAAACGAACATGAATATTTTTGTAGGAAACCTTTCTTTTGCGGTTACAGAGTCCGAGCTTCGCGCACTGTTCGATGAACACGGAACCGTGGAATCGCTGAACTTGATCAAGGACCGTGAAACCGGGCGTTCACGCGGATTCGCCTTCGTCGAAATGGATAATGCCGAGGCCGACGCAGCCATAAAGGCGCTTAACGGCATGGATCTGCAGGGGCGCAATATAAAGGTTAATCAGGCCGAGGATCGAAAACCGAGGTCTTCAAGAGGCGGCGGAGGAGGCGGAGGAGGCGGCGGCTTCCGCAGATAATAAATAAACCTCTTCCTTGCATCAGGTATTCCTGTCTGTAAAGGAAATTATCAAACATAACTTTAAGGAATCATAATGTCAGTTATATCATTTGCGGAGCTGGGTCTTATTGAACCGTTGCTGCGCGCTCTTAAAAAAGAAGATCACGAAATACCCACGCCAATTCAGGCTCAGGCGATACCTCACCTTCTGAGGGGATGCGACCTGCTGGGCAGTGCGCAAACCGGTACCGGAAAAACCGCCGCATTCGCCCTTCCAATTCTTCAGCACCTTGCCAATGGAAAGCGTCAGGACAAAAAAAGTAATTCGCCCCGCGCATTAATACTTACTCCAACCAGGGAACTGGCGAATCAGGTAAGCAAAAACTTCAAGTCTTACGGCCGTTATTTGAATGTAACTCATGCCGTGGTTTTTGGAGGCGTATCTGTTTTCGAGCAGGCCCGGTCAATGCCGCGTAACTTGGACGTTCTGGTGGCCACCCCCGGGAGGCTGCTCGATTTGATCAGTCAGCGCAGAATATTTCTGGACAATCTGGAACTGTTTACTCTGGATGAAGCCGACAGGATGCTGGATATGGGTTTTATACACGACATCAGGAAGATAATTTCCAAACTTCCGCAAAGTCGGCAGACCCTGTTTTTTTCGGCCACCATGCCGCAGGCCGCCGCGCAGCTTGCGAATACGCTTCTTAAAAAACCGGTTCAGGTAAAAGTCGATCCTACCGTCTGCACCGTTGAAAAAGTGGAGCAAAAGGTTTTGTTTGTTGAACGTCATAACAAGGAAGCTCTTTTGCTTTCGCTGCTGGAAAATTCGGAGATCAACCGGGTGCTTGTGTTCACCAGAACCAAATACAAGGCTAACACTATCGCCCTCAAGCTGAACAAGCATAACGTGAACGCAGAGGCGATCCACGGCAACAAGTCGCAAAAAGCCCGCATGCAGGCGCTAAAAAGATTCAGCGTTGGACAGTCCAGGGTTTTGGTGGCGACTGACGTTGCTTCCCGCGGAATAGACGTTAAGGATATTTCGCATGTTATCAACTTCGAGATCCCGAACGAGCCGGAAAGTTATATCCACAGGATAGGGCGTACCGCCCGTGCCGGAGCCACCGGCGTCGCCATCTCGTTTTGTGATAGCGAGGAGCGGGATTTTCTTTCCAGTATCGAAAGGTTGATTAAAACAACCATTCGCGTAGACAAAGAGCATCCCTACCATTCGCAGCATGCGGCTTCATTAAAGCCGACGAATAACACCTATAGTTTTGGAAAAAAACGTTTCAGTTCCAGATCACGACGTTCGGGCTTCAGGTTCCAAACCAGCAGGTCGTCCAGAAGTTATTAAATTCAGCGTTTTAAGTTTTGGCAGATACGCTTGATATTCTAGCAGGTCTGAATATCAACATTACGTGTATACAGTGATGAAGTGGCCGGAGTAGGAAGTAATTGACATCCTCTCCGTCGTCGCCGAAGGCAGTGGTTCCTGCTTCATTTCGACGCCAATAATCTATTTTCCCCTGACCACCGCGTCTTTGCAGGCTTTGGCGATGCGGAGTTTTACCGCTTTTTTGGCGGGGATTTTAATCGCTTCGCCAGTCTGCGGGTTTCGTCCCATGCGCGCCTTGCGGTTATTCAAAACCAGTTTGCCAAGACCGGGAACGGTGAATCCATTCTTCGCTTGCTTGTAAGCCAGTTCCACTAAGCTTTCAAGAATCTCTTTGGCCTGCTTTTTAGAAAGCTCGTTATTATCCGCGAGATGAGAAATTATCTGGGTTTTGGTCATCGGTTTCTTTGCCAAAGGCTACCTCCTTTTATGACAATTAAGACCTTTATGTTATTTTTCTTTCGTATGTATGATCACAAAATGTATCGCCAGTGCCAATTTGATGAGCACGTTCAAATATGAATTTGTCCGCGTTATCTTTTGCCAATTCCCAGTCACCCTGACAAATAAACGGGCCGATGTCGGAATAGCCGAGTCGTGCTACCATTTCGGTAAAAGGACAGTTCGTAAAATGCAACTTCAATAGGTTTTCACTTTTCTCAGTAACTGTAAAGTCGTAAAAAAGCCGAAAACTTCGTAGTCTTTTAGTTATCGTGTTTGTCAATTCATCAAACTCAGTAGCATCTTTGATTCTCGGAACTATGAATCCTGCAAAGATTTTTGCGACTTTAGTAATAAAAGGGGCCACAATCGCAACGGCCCTTTCCCTGGTCGAGAAAAGGGATAGGATTTTTACACCCAACACAAACGGTACTACTACGATAAAACCAACGAAGTCTCTGATAAAGGTCTTCATTTGCCTCCATCGTACAGGAAGACCACAGCAATTAAAAGGGGCGATCGCTAAAGAACTCGCCAGGGACCGCACCGGCAGTTTCAATCCGCAGTTTGTTCGCAAGGGTCAAACCCGTCTAACGCATTTCGACGGCCAGATTCTCGCCCTCTACGCCAGGGGGATGAGCACACGCGATATTGTTGCTACCTTTCAGGAGATGTATGGCGCGGACGTATCGCCGACGCTGGTATCGAAGGTAACAGAATCCGTGCTTGACCGGGTATTGGAGTGGCAGTCGCGCCCTCTGGATGACAGTTATCCGATCGTTTACTTGGACTGCATCGTCTTAAAGGTTCGGCAAGACAAACGTGTAATTAACAAGTCCGTTTACATCGCTTTGGGTATTAACATGGAAGGGCAAAAGGAGCTACTGGGGCTGTGGCTTTCCGAAAACGAAGGGGCGAAGTTCTGGCTGTCGATTTTAACTGAGCTTCAAAACCGCGGCGTTAAAGATATTTTCATCGCTTGCGTCGATGGGTTGAGCGGTTTTCCGGAGGCGATCAATACAGCGTTTAGTTTCCACTATTAACCCCCTGTGCTCTGATACTTATCATAGCCCTGTAAATCTAGCCCGATATTAGCGCTAAAGTTAAAATTCATATCGAATTTTTAGTTCGGCAAACATTGCAACGTCGTTGTCTTTTGTAAAAGCGGCGCCCGGAAAAAAATAAGCCAAAACCAGACTAAGTTTCAGGTTTTTCTTTCCTTTATAGCCGGCAACAAAATCAACTTCCTGGCCCAGGAACATATTTTTTCCGTCGGGATCTTCGTCGACTTTGGCATCACGAATTTTATAATAAGGTACCTGCTGATGATAGTAATGATACACAAGATCAATAGACGTTTTCCTCCTGGGTTTGAGTCCCAGCGCCGCTGTAAAAATTCCCATATTACTCAGTTCAGGATCGAACATCTCACCGTAATACTTGACGCGTGCTACGCCCTTGTATTTTGCATCATTATCCTGATAACCAGTTTGCCTGAAATTTGTGTCAACATCGTCGTCCGGATTTTGGTCTCCCGTCCCAAACGCATAGCTTAGAGAAATGTAAGGTTTGTATGGGAGATTAATCTTTGTTCGGCGGCGGCTGCCGCCAAATGAAAAACCGACGTCTACTCCGGAACCATTTAAACTCTTGGGGCCTTCTTTCCCTTGAACATTGGCAAATTCCAACCAATATTCTAAAGTGTTCGGCTCTTCAACGGATAAATGCCCTCCAAAAAAAACAGGGTTATCGTCTTTGCCGCTTCTATCGTTACGAATAAACGTATAGGCTGAAAATTCCCTGTCTTTATTTGGCGCGTAGGTTGCGGAGAATACGTAATTCGTGGCGTTTCCATCTTTACCCGGGTTCACTATGTCCTTGTGTTTTTTTTCACTTATGGAAAAATCGAAAACAGCTTGCGGCAGGGTATAAAATAACCTGATACCGTCAAGCTCTTCGTCATATAGCCATTCGCGTTTATCTTTAAATCGCTGCCTTCCAACCTTTAATGTGAGGCCATCGCCAATGCCCTTAAACGCAATGTATGCCTGAAGAATATTAATCCGGTTTTTAGATTTTTTTTTCTGTTCTTCATCATAAACAAACCTCCGGTACGGCTCGATGTTTGTAAACGCTTCGATATTTTTATGTGGTTTGTATAGCAAGGCAAGCGATAAGACAGGATCCAGCACCGCAAGGTCGTCAGGGTTTTCTGCATCAAGATCGTAATTTTTTTCCAGAGTGCCCTCTATATCAAGCCTTGCGCCAAATCTTAAATTCTCCGTTATTTTAATCCTGGTTTTCGGGGGAGCGCCTGGATCAAATGCTTTCTGTACTTTCTTCTCCGTCAATATCAAAGGTAACGGTCGACCCTCTCTTAACCAGTTATTGGCAGAGGGCTGTTTTTCTGCTGCATTCGCCGCGATTGAAAAAAACACGAAAAGGTAAACAGTCGGCACGCACTTTAGGAAATCGTGAAATCCACTTTTAGCGGAACGGATAAAGCCATCCCCATAAGTCAAAAATTACCCTCCCCGTATCAAATATTGCCGACCTGCTTTATTTGCGAATAAAGCGGCCTGAAGGTTTGTTGTATATTAATAGCTGCGTTTTGCAAGCAGTACGCACCCAATAGAACTTCAGGCAGTCGTTAAAACATCCAGCCTTTTTTCACATGTATCGATAATCACTTCCGTATGGTTCCTGCGATCATCAAACAGTGTACTTATATAAATGTGTCGCGCAATAGTAAGCGTTGTGTATGTTTCTATATTTTTAGTTAGGTTAAATCCGGATAACCGCAGGAATTCTTCCGATATCGCATTTTGGATATCAAGAAATGCGTTGTCGTCATTTTTTGTACGTATACCCATTTCTACGAGGTGCCCGAGAAAGTTGCCGATATCAAGCGCGGGGTCTCCGGCGCAGTAAAGGTCCAGATCGGTCAGGAATATCTTCCCGCCGTCTACAATAAGCTGGTCGGGATAAAAATCCCTGTGAATGCCGCATGATTTCGCGGCTTTAATCGAGTTGCCGATTCTAACGCATTCATCAAGCACTCTATTAATACGCTTTTTCCAACGCGGGAACATTTCAATGACGCGTTTCAGCCTGTCTTTTAAAATGCCGAGCTCATCAGAAATTGAATGCCTACGCGACGGTTTAATGCCCGAAGAATGCAGCTTATGAGCCGTTTCGGCAATACGTTGGGCAATCGTTATTCCATCCGGTTCAGCAAGCAGTTTTGTAGCGGCAACACCGGCAACCTTGCGCTGAAACCACATGTTAAATGCGGGTATTATTCCAACCGGCTCCGGTACCGCAATATTATCGACCGAATTGACGCCGAATCCGTTATTCCACAGTTGCATCTGGAGTTCATAGGTTCTTCTATCAAGCCCTTTCGCCCTGGCTTTTCCGATTATTATGGATTCCTTAGCTGATGTTTCGTTGTTACTATCATCAACATGGTATTCAACTAGACATCGTCTTCCCGGTTTATAACGAATAACCTTAATATGCTTCAAAGAATAATTACCTTCTTTATGGTTTGAAGTGGGAAGGCATTCAGCAAGTCTTTCCTGAACGATTTGCGTATCCAACGCCATTTTCATAAATGGCATCGCAGCATCGTTTGTAACATCGAACTTATCGACGACATCAATTATTTTTTTCCGCGTCGAGCCGGTAGCTATATCGGAATTTGCTTTTTTTAAAGAACCGTTTGGTTGCTCGCATTTTTTCATCAACTCTTCTATCCTGTCGAGCTGGTTTTCGGTTATTTGCCGCCAATTGTTCTCTCTGTATCGGAACGGTTCCGGCAAAAGCCTGAAGAGACCGGCAGCCGTGAATAAATCTACATCCTCCAACACGGAACTTTCACCAACGGACAAATAACCTGCGCAGAAGGCTTCTTTAAACCGCCGCAACGTTTCAGGCGTCAGATTGTTGCGAAGAACTTCCCGCTCAAGGTGAGCGACAAACAGACCCAGGTCGCCGGCAGGGTCCCCGTAACAAGCACGATCAAGATCCAGCAAACCGAGTATATTTCCGTCCACCAGTATTTGGTCTGCATAGAAGTCTCCATGTATAAATGCAGATCGATAATTTCTTGCAAGAAGTTGGCGGCTTATTTTGCCGGAACAGTCGAGAAACCTTTTGCCGGCAGCGGGGTATAACGATGCCATTCCGTTTGCAACTTCAGCTATCCGTTTCGATTCCATTTCTTTTGTAAGAATTCCGGCATCACCGACGCTGTTTAAATGCAGCTCGGCGGCAGCTTTCCCCACGGCTTTTAATAGCGTTGCCGAATGTCCGCCATCAAGCAGTACATCGCCAAGCGGACAGCCGTTTAGCCACTCAAAAACGCGCACATAGTATTTCCCCGAGCAGCCGGTTTGCCTTGCAATCCTGAACCGTTCTGTTTTTATATTGTTTTTTGAACCGGCGTCGGAATCGCTGTATCCTTTTTCTGTATATGCTTTCAAGGCTCCGATGTTTTTTCCACCAACAGACATTCGGGCAACATAGCGACGCTCCGGCTTGTATCGAAGACTGCTTAATTCACTGTTCCAATAATCGGGCTGGTCGGGAAATATGGAAGGCAGGAACTCCAGCCGCTTCTCTTGATCGAACAATTTCCACAATGATTTTAATTTGTTGTCGTTTGGAAAAAAGCAAACGGTTATTTTAGACTTTTCAAGAGCAATGTTGCGAGGAAACGATACCCTTAATGTTTCGGAGCGTTTCTGTGCTTTTCCAAGTTTTACCTTTGCATCGCCGCCGTACGCTTTTGCATATACGACCGTTTTATCGCCGTCAATGAAAACGTTATAAGCGGCAAGACAGTTCGTCCCCGGTTTATACCGAAGATATTTAGCTTCAATGGCACCGAACTCCCTGTCCGGCAACGCATCTTTTAACGAGGTTAAAAATGCGTGCGGGTCCAGCAGTGTTGCAAGCCCCGGCAGCTTGTAGTCGCGTTGCGCAAGTTCAGCGTCTGATGCTTCCAGCATGAGCCTTGATACCTTATTCATGTTCGTTACGGTTCCGGTCTGTATCCGGTAAAGGTCTGCGTACAATCCGCCTGCGTTCATCAATTCCGTATGTGTGCCGCTTTCAATGATCCTGCCGTTTGCCAGGCAAAGAATTCTGTCCGCCCTACTTGCCATGCTCAAGGTATGGGAAATAATGAAGGTTGTTTTGCCTTTTGAAACATTATCGAGCGCTTTAACAACCTCACTTTCAGTCTCGGCATCCAGACCTGTAGTGGGTTCATCCAGTATGAGGATGGGACACTTTCTAATCGCGGCGCGGGCAATTGCCAGCCGCTGTCTTTGTCCGTTTGAAAGGGTTACGCCCCGCTCGCCGATAACGGTGTCGTATCCGTCGGGAAACGCGGAAATAAAACCATGGGCGTTTGCTAGTATCGCTGCGGATTTAATTTCATCCACGGAGGCAGCCGGGTTTCCATAAGCGATATTGTCGCGGACGCTTGCGGCAAACAGCAGGCTGTCCTGCAAAACGATGTTTATCTGGGAACGGAGAGATTCGAGCGTATAACCGCGAATATCGGAACCGTCAACAAGTATCCTGCCCGACCCCGGATCATAAAGCCGCAAAATCAGGCTTACCAGCGTGGATTTGCCCGCGCCGGATTGACCAACGATGGCGATGCTTTCACCAGGTTGTACTTCGAAATCCAGCTTGTCGAGAACGAGTTTTTCAGGCTCATAGCCGAAAGTAACATTTTCAAAACGTATGGAACCGCGAAACGGTTCGGCGGCAACGGCGTCGGGCGCGTCCTTTACATCCGGCGACAGTTCTATTAACTCCATCACGCGCTCGCCTGCGGCCGAGGCTTTGGCAAGCCGCCCTGAATATTTTGCAAAATTGCGCATGGGTTTAAACGCATTTTTAAGGTACGCCAGGAAAACAATCAGATCGCCCGGTGTTAATGCCTTTTTCATCACAAGGTTTGCTCCGTACCATAAGACAAGCGCCGTTGCCGCTGCTATAAGCATATCTACGCTGCGTTCCAGCGCCGCCGCCAGTCTTTTGGCCTGTACGCCTTCTTTTAAACTTTTGCTGCTTGCGCTTGTGAAGGTTTTTGAAAAGGCATTTTCGAGTGAGAGCGCCTGTACGGTTTTTATGGAACCAAGCGACTCGGCGACCGTTGCAGCCATGGCGCTTTCGCGTTTGCGCTGTTTTCTCGATACATCGCTTATGCGCCGGCCAAACCTGACAGTAAAAAGCCAAAAAAGCGGAACTATCGTTACCGCAATCATCGCCAATTGCCAGTTAAACCATAGCATGACCGCCAGCATACCCGCCAGCACAAGAAGGTTTCCGATTAACGGCAGCGCCGCTGTTACCATTATTTCCTGAAGCAGCGCCACATCGCTGATGACCCGAATAATCAAATCGCCGCCGCGTGATTTATTATGAAAGGTTAAGGGCAGGCATTGAACGTGGTTATAGAGATCGTTTCTTATTTTGGTCATTATCCTGTTGCCGGCCAGTGCGAAGCCTACGGTATTGGCGTATGCCGCTACTGCGCGAAACCCGGCAAAACAGACAACCGCGATTGCCGCGAAAAGAATCAGTTTTGTCGGGTCAATCGTTCCCAATTGAATAAATCCCAAATCCACGCCGGCAGATGATTCAGTCATCAGGGAATCGAAAACAAACTTAAGCGGCCAGGGTTCGAGAATCCGGAGAAGCGTCTCTGCCAGAAGCGCAGTGAAGGCGCCGAGTATCAAAAGCCTGTAGCTTCGTATTTCTGGCCAGAAGCGCCGTATCATTCGTCCTAAACTTTGAGCAGGCCTGTTATTGCTTACCATAAGTATTCAGACCGCTTTCCTGACTCCGGTTAACCGGCGGTTTTTATCGGTCGCAATCCGCATTATTGTTTCAACGACGTTATTCCATGTAAATTTATTGATAACCGACCGGCGAGCTTCCGCCCCCAGTTTTGTACGCAGCTTAACGTCATCGTGCAGCAGTAAGATAGCCTCAGCAAGCTGGTTTATATCGCCCGGAGCGCATAACAAGCCGTTAACGTTGTTTGATATAAGTATTTTCAACTGACCGATTCCGCTTGCAACAACAGGCAACCCCGCCGCCATGTATTCGTAAACCTTTAGCGGAGAAAAGTAGAAGTCCTTAAGCAACGGATAAGGCGCAACCGCCGCATCCATCGATGCCAGCAGTCCCGGTATTCGATCTGACTTAACGGCGCCGGTAAAGTACACAGCCTCGTTCAGCTTTTTCAACGAAATACTTTTCACCAGCTTTTCCTTCTGAGGGCCGTCGCCGATAATCCACAACTGCGCACTATTGTTCCTTGCGTAAACCTTCTCAAAGGCATCAATAAGGTTTGGCAGTCCGTGCCACGGCTTAAGCGTTCCAACGAAACATACCCTGAAAACAGAATCGGATTTTTCCATAGAAGGCGTTAAGTTTTCCGGAAATCGCTTGGGATCGATTCCATTTGGAACAACGTGAATATGATTGAATGAATCCGAATCGGATTTTCTTAAACTACAGGCCACTTCATCCGAAACTGCCAGCAGAGCCGTTGCATTTCCGAACGCCTTTTTTTTAACCATTTCCGCCGAAGCTCGGTCGTAAAGCTCCCTATGTTTAACCTGTTCATCTATTAACGGCGCGTTTACTTCAAGCATTCCGGGGATTGCGTGATCGTTTGCGTATTCCATGCCCGCGTGACTCCAAAGCGAGTAACGTTCGTAAACCATATCAAACGGCCCTGTTTTTTTAAGTATTTCATAAAGGTATTTGTTTGCTTCAAGTGCTTTTTGTTCACGGTCGGCCTTATCGCTACTTGTAGTTTTCGGAAGCGTGTGCAGGTTTATATTTTCCAAACCTGCTGACTGGTAACCTCCCAAACTTGCTGCAAACAGATCCACCTGAAGAGGATATTTAACAAATGCGCGTACCATCTCCTGCACGTGAATTGAACAGCCCTTGTTTCCTAATACGGGAACGCCAGGGTCAGCGCATACATATGCAACGCGCATCATAATGCCGCTGTTACGGGTTCTTTGCGCTTTTGCGGATCGCCGCAAAAAATGTTGCGCAAAGCCGCACTGTTTTGTTTTACATCGAAAGTCGATTCAACCAGCCTCCGTGCTGACTGTGCGATTCGAAGCCGCAAATCGAAATCGCCTAATAATTTTTCAATAGCATCGGCCAATCCCCGTGGATTGCGCTGGGACACAAGAAGTCCCGTATCATTGTTGCGGATCGCTTCAGGAATGCCAGTGACGTCTGTGGATACGCATGGCGTCCCTAACGCCATTGCTTCAAGAAGAACCGTAGGCAGTCCGTCCCGGTTTCCATCCAAGCCTACCAAGCAAGGAGCCGCAAAAAGAGCCGCATTTTGTACATGTTTTATGATTTCGCACTGCGGCTGCGGCCCAGTCAATTCCACTTTTCCAACAAGGTCAAAGTGTTTAATCAAATTTCGGATATCATCCAACAACTCGCCAGTACCGATTATCCGGCAGTTGAATTCAATGTTTCTTTCGGAAAGGATGGCGCAAGCCCTGATTAAATCATCGAATCCTTTTTTCTCAACGAGCCTACCCACGGCGACAATTTCATTCTGGTTCCATTGCGGAGGTTTGAAAGTAAAACGATCCAGGTCGATGCCGTTATATATTCGTTTTACATTTTGCGCCGAATTGCCGTATTTCGTCTGCAGGAAGTCCACGTTGTAATCGCTCACAGTTACCACCGTTTCCGCATTTAAAAGTTTGCGGTTGAAATCGTCGCTGTTTACATTGTTGTGAAAAATATCCTTGGCATGAGTGGTGAAACTGTAAGGTACACCGGCAAACCGCGATGCAAGCATGGCTACGCCTGCAGCTGCCGATGCAAAATGCGCATGAAGCCTATGAAGACCCTTATCACGAATCGCGTTTGCAAGAAGCAATGCCTGATAGACAATTTCATGCTCCTCATTCACCGCGTCGCGCATGCAGAGCCAGAGATTGGGGTATGCTTGACTGGCAAGCTTAAACGCCTCCCAAAAATCAAGAGTCTTAATCCCGGCATATTCAAGGTAACTGACAGGCGCTTTAACTCTGGATATAATGTCCTGAAAATGGCCGTCTGTAGGTGGTAGAAGGGAAAAGATTTCTATTTCAACCCCCGCGGCTTCGAGTGCAAGTATCTCGTTTACGATAAACGTTTCCGAGTATCGCGGATATCTTTTCAGGACGTACCCTACTCGGGTACCATTCGCATCAGACATTCCTTGCCAACCCGTAAATGTTGCGGTTTCCCGTTGCAGTAGTTGAACTGGCAAAAAGCGATTCAATAAATTCAGGAATGCGTTTTAGACCCTGCATGTCTATGTTATGTTCGCATTTGGAATCCGGACTGTTTTGCTTTTTATTCAGCCAGTCTGTAATGGCTTGGGGATTCAATTTGTCCGGATGGAGCATATCGATCACGCCCAGTCTGCTTAAACACTCCGCCCTGATAAGTTGTTCGGTGCGTGGAGCAACCCTCGGCACTACGAGGGCATGCTTGTTAAAGGAGAGTATCTCCGCAGCGCTGTTATAACCGAACATTGACACAACAAAATCCGCCTTTTTTATCAACAATGTAGGTTCCGGATGAAAATCAATTATTCTCATTTTCGGGTTTTTTTCAGCCTGGCGCGATAATTTATTGCGTAATTCATGGTCCATGTGCGGACCTAAAAGCAATACTCCGCTCAGGTCGCCGGATAACTCAGTCTTAACGAAGGCCGATGCCAATTTGCAGCCATCTTGCCCGCCCCCGACCATACACAGCACGAATCGGCTGACCAGTCTATCATGTTTTTCTCCGACATTGCTTTTCGATGTTTTTTTATTGAACAGTTCCAATCTTATTTTTTGGTCAAGGTATCCAGTGTATCTAATTTTTGCCGAAATATCCGCTGGTAGACTATACTCCTCCACCGGGTTATAGACATCTGAATCCCCATATACCCATATTTCATCGTAATATTTTCTAATTGCTTCCAGGCAGTTACCCCTGTCCCATTCCCGATGCACCGTGTCGGCATCGTCTTTAATATCCCGCAAACCCAAGACGCAATGCGTTCCGGCAACTGCGCTGAATCTTTTCAGCGTGGGATTCATTTCCCGAAACGCGCCCCTGGGAATATTGTCTACAATTATAAGGTCAGGATTAAACGCGCTGACCGCCGAATAAATCGCATTCGTACGAATCGCAATGAGTTCTTTAAGCGGTATTTTTAAACGCTTGGACCTATACGTTCCATCCAGCTCTTTGTATAAAGATGGAATAGTAAGACAATCGACGCCGGGCGGCAGCGTAAATTGGTGCGTCTCCGTAGCGCCCGACACTATTAGTATATCGGGTTTTAAACGACTCATGGAAACAGCATGGGCAATTAAAAGATTGCGCCGAACATGGCCCAGCCCCATGGAATCATGCGAATATAAAACAATGCGGAGCCTATCCTGTTTATCATCCTTAAACTGCAAAGCAGGCGGATGGGGGGTGTTGGCTGTATGTACGGCGTTTCTTTTTGGTAAAGCAGTTCGGCCTCTATTGTAAAAATCATCCGCGGAAGATTGTTGACCCAAAGCCCTTCTGTCTACCAGTGAATTCTTTCTCCGCCTATTTGTCGATGAATTTTCGTTGTGACTTTCTTTCATTGATCAACAATCCATAGTAGCAGGAAAACGTATTATTGTGTCTATAATTCTGATGTGGGCAGTGATAATGCACGAAGCGGTCAATCGAGAGCGAAGAGAAAATCACTACATAAATGTCATTTCCCCATAGCGCTACCTCAATATTGGTATGAAATCTTACATCCGCAATACGGTTGAAGTCAATATAATAACCGAAGGGTAAGAATAAATTATTACTATGGCGCACATAAAAAATATTTTGCCTATGAAATTCACATGATACAGGCTCTGTCCGGCAATGCGCCGAACTGGTTTTCCTACTTCCCAGTCTTGGGCCTCTGCCTGAAATGGTTAAATACGTCGGTTGTGCAAGCGAGAGGCTAATCCACCAAAAGAGTTTTCTTACCGGTGGACTGCGCTACCCTAATTTATTGGAAAAATGCTCCAGTAAAAGGGGTGCAGTCCACTTTGCCAAAGGCTACCTCCTTTTATAGAAAATCGACATAGGTAGGCCCTTGCGGGCTTTCCCTGTCACACCACCGGGCGTACGGATCCGTACCACGGCGGTTCGGCTGGTTAAGCATCTATCCAATCACCAGTTTGGGCAGACCGAGTTACGCAAAGAAAGAGTTGGGAAAAGCTACCTGCATGGCCTTGCTATGAGCCATGCGCCATGGCCCTTTTGAAGAGGCCGCGGCTGTAGCCGCGCATATCTTCCCTACGTCCTGCCGGCGCAACGCTTTGAACCGCGTCCCACTGCTTCCACAGTATGCTTCGCAGGCGGCGTCTTATCCACGATTCGAGGTCTCGAAGAACCGAAGGCGTTTCACAACAACCAAAGTAACCGAGCCAACCAATAAGATATTGGCGGAGATTTCTGACCACCTGTTCGATGCTTGCCTTCCGGTTCCGGCGTGTTAACTTCCGCACCCGCGTTTTGAATCGCTCCACGGTTTGCGGAGAGAGCCGCCGTCTCGGTTGTTCTCCATTCGTGAAACTGAACCCAAGGAACTTGCGTTCTCCGGGCCGCGCCACCGCGCTCTTTGCGGCGTTGACCTTGAGCTTGAGGCGTTGGGTGATAAAGCGCGTAACGCTTTCCATTACCCGTTCCCCCGCACGTTTGCTGCGCACGTAGATATTACAATCATCCGCGTAACGCGCGAAGCGGTGGCCCCGTCGCTCAAGTTCACGGTCGAGGTCGTCCAGCATCAGATTCGATAGCAAAGGTGAAAGCGGTCCGCCTTGGGGAGTGCCCTCCCCCGTGGGACTTACCAATCCATTCTCCAACACGCCCGCATTCAAAAACCCACGGATTAGCTTTAACACGCGCTTGTCCTTCACCCGTTTGGCAACGCGACTCATCAGCATGTCGTGGTTGACACGGTCGAAGAATTTCTCCAAATCCATGTCCACGACAACGCGGCAGCCCTGCGCGATGTATTCCTGCGCCTGCCTGACCGCCTGATGGGCCGAACGCCCGGGGCGAAATCCGTAACTGTGATCGGAGAACGCTGGATCCCATTGCGGTTGAAGAACCTGCAGCAACGCCTGCTGGATCAAACGATCCAGCGCGGTGGGGATGCCGAGCTTCCGCACACCGCCTCCCGGCTTGGGAATCTCCACCCGTTTAACCGGTTTGGGCTTGTAGGTTCCTTCCAGCAATGATGCTCGAATCTTCGGCCAGTATCGTCTAATAAAGCCTGATAGTTGTCCGACGGTTATCCCGTCGACTCCGGGGCTTCCTTTGTTCGACTTGACCTTGCGATACGCGCGTATCAGGTTTGTGCGCTCGCAGACCCTTTCCATCAGTGATTTGATTTCTGCCGGACTTCCAGAGCCGCGTTCCGTCATAAGCGTTTCGGTCACTTCATGGACGGCGCTCGGGGCTTCACCCCTTGCCTCCGCCATGAAGGCCAGCTCTAACTGGATTTTCCGCCGCTTTGCGCTCATGAGAAACGTCTCCTTCCTGCCCTGCCATTTACCCCCGGCACGACCGGGGGAACCGTTTGGGCCTTCCCCGTTTCCTGACGGGTACTATGCCCGCTGCTGACTTCTGCGCCGAGGTCGGGCCGCCTCACGACAACCCAAGTCCCGAATACGGGACACAGCGCAGACCTCCCAGGGTAAGTTCAACCGCTTTCGCCGCACGCCCGCCGGATTTACAGCCAAGGCTCTTGATGGATATGGACTTCGTGGCCTCACGCCCACTCGTCCAGCCAAGACTGCCTACTATCCGGTTCTTGTTCATCGGGTCGCGGTTTTGCTCCACGCTTCCTTCAGACAACACCTCACGATGTTGCCCTTGCGCTTCACTAACACTTCACCTCCATCAGGTTGTGTAGGGGACTTACACCCCAAAGCTGTTGAACATGCCTGGCACACGTAAACTACCACCGGCTATAAGCCGGTGGCTTTAAAGACTGTCAATTGGAAATTGACTATCGTCATGCAACGGTTTCCCTTCCTGCTCGTCTATGTATTCCTGCACCATTTCGTCCGTGATCGTTCTGTTAAAATGTTACAATCCTGCATCAGGGTTCCATGAGCATGGATAAGCTGACCGCCGTAAAAATAACACATGGTTACCTTCGCCGACGCCTTGAATGTGGAATTAAGAGATCTTTTTGAATTTGCGCGCAAGACTCAAAAGATCGGCGAATTGAGAAAAAACATAATTAAGCTGCTGAAAGAGGCCGACGAAACGAAACTCAGGATGGCGGTTAAAGTTTTAAGAGCAATAGTAAAGTGAGTAGGTAAATGTATAGCGATAAGTGAAAAACAAGGCTACCGCTTACACCCGGCTCTTATCTACCCCTGACTCCGTAGTATGGTACTGGGTGTATACTTTGTGCATGCGCAGGCAAGAACCGAAACATATTGCATGGAAACCGCTACTGCTTCTTGCTTTGTTTTTTCTGGTTTCTTGGAGCGGCGCCAGCTTCGCGCACTCACCAATTTTTATGCTGGCTCCGGAAGCGCCGGGCAAGGAAGCGTTCGACCTGCACACGGGGATTTCTCACACCCGCCAAGGTGATGACAGATATTCGGAACTTGAGCAGGAATTCACATACGGAATCACGCGCGACCTTGCGCTGGGTTTTGCAATCCCGCTGGCGAGGGAAGAACGCGCATCCAAAGAGGTAAAACAAACCGCCAAAATGGGAATCGAAAACCCGGAAATTTTCACGCAGTGGAGGTTCTGGGACAGGGACGTTCTTGGGGCGAAATATTCCAGCGCGCTTCGACTGACCGGCGCCGCGCCTCTGGGCGATAAAAGCATAGCAAGCGAAAAGCCGTCATTCATGGCGGGATTGTCTTACGGCATGGAAAGCCTGAAGTGGTATTACTTCGTGGATGCGCGCTACCTGCATAACCTTGAGGATGACGGAAGCAAGCGAGGCGACCGCTTCTTCGCCGACGCAGCCGTGGGTCTTCGACCGCATCTGGGTAAATTAGAGGAGACCGATACCGTTTTCTTCCTCGAGTTTAACTTCATGAACGAACAACGGTCGAAAACAGGCGGAGCCGGCAATCCGGATTCTGGTGGTAGCTACTTATCCGTATCTCCGGAAGTTCTTATCTCCCCAACCAACAGGCTTCTAATTCGGGGCGGAGTGCAGATTCCCATATATCAGGCCATGAACGGAACGCAGGCACCAAAGGATTTTACATTCAAACTTGTAATCGAAACTCGTTATTGAGGAGTATTAAAAGTGAAGATTTCATATATAGTGTTTACCGCTTTGTTTTTTGCAACGACTACAAATAACTTTGCATCGGCCAAGGACATCCTCAAAAATGCCGGTTCGCTGAAAAGTGAAAACAAGGCGTATATCCGCGCGGACGGCCTGGCCTGTTATTTTTGCGCTTACGGCCTGGAACGTTTCTTCCGCAAGTCCGGCAAGGTGGCGGCTTTCGAAATGAACATGAAAGAAGGGATAGTGGAAATTCATTTCATAAAGGGCAGGCTGCTGCTCACGCAAGCCGAACTGCATAAAATCGTTTACGATGCCGGATACACGCCGCGCAGCACAACTTACGAGCTTGTGGGACAATTGAAAAAAAGCGATGGCCGATATTTCTTTTACATTAACGATACAAACCAGAGCTTCCCGATAAAAACGACCGCCGCGCTAACGGCTCATACCGAAAAAATGATAAGGATAACAACCAAAGCGGATAAGCGGGATGGAGGCGCGATGCTTCTGGAACCGCTGAAGTTCGAACTGCTGGGCGAAAACGCGGTTCCATGAATAAAAGGTTTTTACTAACTGCCGGGGTCCTTTTACTTCTTGTAGCCGCGGGAATTATAGTCCTGTTTTCGGTTGCACCCGCGGGTGAGCTGGTAGTGGTGAACCAGTGGGGAAAGCCGGGCAGCGGCGAGGGCGAGTTCAACGAACCGATGGGTATAGCCGTGGATACCGCCGGCAGCGTTTACATCGCCGACGCGCGAAACTCGCGGATACAAAAGTTCACGCCGCAAGGAAATTTTATCCTTGAATGGGGTAAACAGGGAGAAGGCGACGGCGAATTCCAGAAACCTGTAGG
>BTTC01000007.1:0-19370 GCA_036244935.1 bacterium
GGCGTTGTGCTTCCAGTCCCACAGCGGATCGCTTGTGGATACTTAACCGCTCGCGATGGAAACGTTTGTTATTAGAAGCAATACAAACGCCGCCGCAATTTTTTTAATAGGTAAAAAAGAAAATTTCATCTATCTCCCCGCTGGAAAGTATACACTTTAAAGGTTGCCGGAAGTAAACGTTTGGACGCGTAAAAGCAAGCCGGATGGTATGTTGTATAAAGGTTGTTTGTAGGAGCTGCCGACTATATGAATCCTAAAATACTGGTGGTCGATAATGACAAGTCCGTTTCCGGGCTGATCGCCCGAACTCTGGACGACGGGGGATTCGAGGTGACGGTGAGCCGTGACGGCGGGGAAGCCTTCGATCTTTGCAAAAAAAATATTTACGACATCGTGATATACGAACTGAGAATGCCGAGGGTGGACGGCTTGGAATTCCTCAAGCTGCTGAAACGGGAAGGCTACACGCCCAGCGTTATCATGGTTACGGCCTCCGCCAGCGTCGAGTCGGCAGTGGAATCGATGAAAATGGGCGCGGTGGATTATATGATAAAGCCGGTAAACGGGGATCGCCTTGTCAGTCTGGTCAACAGGGAAATTAAAATCCGTTCGCTTCAATACAAGGTATCAATGCTGGAATACCAAACCAGGGACAAATACAAACTGGATAAAATAATCGGAAAAAGCGCCGCAATGCACGAGGTCTTCGAGAAAATAATCAGGGTCAGTAATACCGATTCCACCGTTTTGATACAGGGTGAAACCGGAACCGGCAAGGAACTGGTGGCCGCGGCTATACATACGCGAAGTCACAGGAGCAACGAGCCTTTCGTATGCGTGAACATGGGCGCGCTTGCGGAAACCATCCTGGAAAGCGAGCTGTTCGGACATGTAAAGGGCGCGTTTACCGGCGCCTTGTACGACAGGAAAGGCAAGTTCGAGCTTGCCGGCGGGGGAACCATTTTCCTGGATGAAATCGGAGAGCTTTCTCCGGCGCTGCAGGTAAAACTTTTGCGCGTGATTCAGGAAAGATGTTTTGAGCGTGTGGGAGGCTCAAAGACCATCCATGTGGATATCCGAATAATAGCGGCCACAAACAAAAACCTCGATGAGGAGGTGAAGAAAAAAATGTTCAGAAGCGATCTGTTTTACAGATTGAATATCTTCCCCATTCATGTTCCCCTGCTTCACGAGCGCAAGGAAGACATCCCGCTGCTGGCATCCCATTTCCTGCAGGAAAAGAAAGGAGTAACGCGAAAAAATGTCAGCAATATTTCTCCCGCCGCACTGGACAGGATTGTGCGATACTCGTGGCCCGGCAACGTGCGTGAACTGGAAAACGTCATAGAAAGAGCCATGATTACCGCAAAAAACAGCACGCTGGACGAATTGGAAATACCGGATGAAAGCCGGGTAACCACCCGGGAAAAGCTACCGGAATCCGGCGGAGGCGATGACGTTTCCGTGAACACTTTAACCGAATATCTTGAAAGCCGCGAAAAAGAATATTTTGTACGGCTACTCACCCTGAACAGGGGATCCATATCAAAGACCGCTTACATGGCAGGGATCAACGCCAATACGCTCTATAAAAAAATGAAAAAACTGAACCTGCGTAAGGAAGAATATAAATTTGAGTAACGAGGAAATTTTTGGGCATTCCGGGCATGACGTAACGTAATCTAAAATCCCTTCCCATGACCGGGAATAGTTGTCTGAGACCTGTAGAAAAACCATGTTCATGACGTTGTTTGCGAAAATTGCCGTTTATAACGGCTCCCGTATAAGGGGTGGTACCCTATTGTCACCCTGAGCTTGTCGTGCTTCGATGAACTTAGCATGACACAAAAATGTCATCCTGAGCCTGTCGAAGGATCAAACCACGACCGGGAGTAGTTGTTGATAAACGGGCAAAAGAAAAGCCTCCGGTCAGCGGATGGGGAAGAAGAGGGGAGGGGAGCCGATCCGGAGGCTTTTATAATTTTCTCATGTATTTTAGTGTAAAGATTTGCTCAAGCGTACACTCGATAGTCGATTTCCGAAAATATGTTGTCCATACCTTCGATACTGGCTAGCCAGTTATTATCCACGTTGTCGTTTTCAAGCTGGTCCGCCAGTCTGTTGAAACGCCATATGTGATCCTTTGTACGCTTTACGGCGTACTCCACCATCGTCCCGGTTTTCATTATGAACGCCCAGTCTGAACTTTGCGCAAGCAGCAGTTCGCGCGCCGCCTGGTTGAGCGCCCTGCGCTGCTGCTCCGATGGAAGCGCAAACCTGCGGGACAGATTCACCATCCTGTCGGCGGCTTTCGTCAGGTGAGCGTATATCCAGTCGTTGCTTCCTTCAAGCCAGACCTCGCAGTAGCCTTTGTATCCCCATGAAGACATGGAGGGGGTGCACTTCTGGTTTTTCGGAAATTTTTCCAAATATTCCGACGGCGTTATAGTTTTTATATTGCTCTGGTCGTGATGTATTTTCCTGAAAAGGAAATTCAGCCAGTCCGGGCCCTCGTACCACCAGTGTCCGAACAGCTCGGCGTCGTAAGGCGACACGATTATAGGTGGCCGGTCGCCCAGAAAATCAGAAAGGTGTTCCGCCTGCTTTTCACGGTTAAACATGAAATTGCCCGCGTGAGCAGCGGCCTTCTCCATCGCGGCGTAGTGGTTATACGGCTGCTTTTGTCTGGATTTCCCGGTTATGCGGTAGTACTTCATGCCCGTCATCTTCCGCAGTCCGTTCGGCTGGATGTAGTCTTTAATGTATTCGAAATCCAGATCAAAACCGGCGTCGCGGTAGAAATCGCGGTAGTCATGATCGCCGGGATAACCTTCTTCCGCCGACCAAACCTGCTTGCCGGATTCCGTATCCCGCCCGAATGCCGCCACGCCCGACGGCGTGAAGATCGGAGCGAAAACTCCGTACTTGGGACGCGGCTCGGCGTGCAGTACCGCGTGGGTATCTACGATGAAATAGCGTATCCCCTCATCGCGCAGGATGTTTTCAACGCCCGGATAGAAACCACACTCCGGCAGCCATATCCCGCGCGGCGGGCGGCCAAGATGTTTTTCGTAAAGACGGGCGCCCGTTTGTATCTGAGCGCGCACGGCGTTGGGGTTCGTCTGCATGAGCGGCAGAAACCCGTGCGTAGCGCCGCACGTTATGATCTCCAGATTGCCTCGATCCTGCAGTTCTTTGAACGCGTTCATCAGGTTGCAGGAGTATCGGTTCATGAAGATGTCGCGCACCGTAGTGAATCTCCAGTGGTACATGAGCGCAAGATCCTTGAATTCACGATTGAACCGCGTGCGTTCGATCTCTTTTTCAGAAAGCTCGACAAGCCTGTTGATGTGCCTTATGTAGCGCGACTGTAAAAATGGATCAGTAAGCATCGAGATCAGCGTAGGCGTAAGCGACATGGTCAGCCTGAAGTCCACGGAATCGCGTATCAGCCCGTCGAATACCTGTATAAGCGGTACGTAGGTTTCCGTTATCGCCTCGAAAAGCCAGTCCTCTTCCAGAAACTCGTCGAATTCGGGGTGACGCACGAAAGGCAGATGCGCGTGCAGCGTCAGCGCCAGGTATCCTTTCATTCTTCGCTGTCCGACTTGTCGTTAAAAGATGCGGTACTGCGTGAAACCGTGGGCGCAATCGTTTTTTCGTATTTTCTGTCTGCCGATACGGCTCTTGCCGGAAGCTCCCGAATACCGTCTGGAAGCGAGAATCTTTCGGTGAAGGTTCCGTCCGGGCGGAGTTCCACCGGATTGCCGGCAAGCGATACCTCGGCGTCCGGCTCCGTCGCGCCGTAAACGATCAGCTCGCAATCGAGATTGAACCAGAAGCTGTCCTGCGATTTCCGGGCCATCATCTCCGAAGCCCCGAAAGAACTTATCGCGCCGGACGAAGTTTCGCCTTTCAGCCGTTCTTGCATTGCCTCCGAAATCTCTTCCGAAGAGCCCAGACTACCGAAGCCGCCGGAAAGCCCGTACAGCTTCCAGAAGTCTTCGTCGGCTATCATCCACTCTTCGTCAATGCGGTCGGAGACGCTGGCGCGGGGGACGGCGACCGGATTGGAACGGGACAGCATGAAGAATCCGCCGCTTGCGTCCTTGAGTCCGACTTCCATGCAATAAACCCTGCCGTCACGGGGTACGTTGACGTACCAGTTGCCGATTATGGCATTCACGTCTATATCGAAGTAGCTGTTGGCGTTTTGGCCGTTGAAATATATTCCCGTTATGTCGTATACGCGAAGCGATAAACCGCCGCTTCCGTTAAGACCGCTGCGTTCGGCCACGCGCCGCCGCGTTTCGGGATTGATGTCCCAAAACGAAAAGAGCCAGAACGGATCGCGGGCGAAAGCTACCATACGGTCGTCTTCATAACGCTCCGGCGGCTCATGCGTTGGATGAAGGTGTTCCTGCACAGGCGCTACGTAGTACTTGGAGTCCTGAACCGCCTCCTCGCCTTTTTGCTCCTTCGCGTGCACGGCAACGGTTTCCTTTTCAATATTCAAAGCCGGAGCGGGGGAACGCTCCGGCTTTGATGGGGAGGGAGACGAGGGTTTGGGTCCCTCGGGGAAATTCGATTTAATCTTTTTAATCTTTATAATGGGCGCTGGTTTTCTCTTTATTCCCTTCGTCCCTGTTACGAGTTTTAATTTTTTTGCGGTCGTGCCCGCAGCCGCGCGTCCGGTTTTGGATTTTTTTACGCCGGCGCCAACTGGCCGCATCTTCGGTCTGCCTTTCGCAGCCTTTACCAATGTAAGTTTTCTTGCGGTCCTGGCGGCGTTAAGCATTATGGAAATCATCTCGTCTTTTGTCTGGCTCATGTTCAACAAAAGGCCGTACTGTTTTTTCGCGGTCTTTACCAGCTGCTGCTTGGTGCTTTTTTGCAGTTCAATTTTATTCATCGTCAGATTTCCTTTCGAACATCTTTTTTAATAATCATAATCACACCCAACGGAAAGTACCAGATGCGTGCCAAAATTTTGCGCGTAAATCATTGAATATGCAATGCTGATATTTCGTGTTTATTACGGTCTTAAAAAATGGGGCGTGTTTGCCGCATTTGTGAGGGGCTTCACGCCCCGTTTCGCATTTTCTTACACCGTAAAATCAAGGATCGGAAACAAGCGGCCCGGTAAAGCCTGATTGCATATGGAAGTTTTTGGTGATTTAATTCCGTAGCGTCACAATGGTTGATCGATTATTGAAGGAGAGTTCATGAGCCTGGTAATAAACACGACAATTCCTGAAGGCATCGTACTGGCGGCGGATAGTCGGCAATCCTATCGAAACCGCAAAGGCATGGCGAGAATCGGAAGCGATAACGCCTCAAAACTTTTCCAGATCAATAAAAGGATAGGGGTAGCAATAACGGGTCTGGCCTTTTTGCCCGAAAACGGCGTGTTGAAAAACATCAGTAAATACATAGAGCAATTCAAACACGAAAAAGATACGAATAAACTCAGCGTCAAAAAGGCGGCGGAAAAACTGCACGCCCTGTTCAGTCAAAAATATAACTGGCAGGACCAGATGGACGGGCTCATTAAAAAAATCGAAAACGATCTTTCCCGGCAGGGGTTAAAGCTGCTCGACCTCAAAAAAGATAAGGGGGCGGTCAAGTTCCGGTTTATCGACGGGGAAGGCAAAGAAAAAAACGGGGCGGCCAACATCGATCCCGTTAACCTCCTGGTTGCCGGATATAACGACGATGCCTCTCACGAGGTTTGCCGGTGCGATATTCCCGGCGCCATCCGCAGCATGCGCGACAGCCAAAAAAAAGGCATGGAGTACGGCGCTACATGGATGGGGCAGGAAGACGTTGTAACGAGGATCATCCTGGGTTTCGATAACCGCATCGGGAATCTGAAATTCTTTAACGAGGCTATACAAAAACACGGCAGCGATGAAATAAACAAACAGCTCACAAGCCTGCAATACAACATACAGTGGGGAACCATGACGTTGCAGGACGCCATAGACATTTCCACCTTGATGATTCAGACGACGTCCGCAATCCAGCGTTTTTCGGACGGGATCATGGCCGATCCGGGCGATATGCCGGGCGTGGGCGGGCCGGTTGACATCGCCGTCATAAAGCAGGATAAAGGTTTTATATGGATCAGCAAAAAGAAGCTGACGGTTGGAAACGTTGAGGTGGATATAGATAAAATCTGAAACCGTATTATCATGGGGCGCTATGAGGAATTTTTTTCTACTCATCCCCCTGCTGATCCTCGCGTGCGCCGCAACGGAGCCGACGGAGCCGAACACTTTGGTGATAGGCATCGAAACCGGCCCCGCGACGCTTGATCCGCGCTATGCGACCGACGCCGTGTCGACAAACATAAGCGGCCTTGTTTACAGCGGCCTGTTCAAAAGAAACGCGAAGATGGCGCTTGAACCGGAACTCGCCAGCGGCGTTCGACGGCCGGACGGACTGACTTACGTCATCGAACTTAAAAAGGGCGTCCGTTTTCACAGCGGAGAAAAGTTTTCGGCGCGCGACGTGCGTTACACATTCGAGTCTATACTCAATAAAAAATCGGCCTCTCCCAAAAGATCGGCGCTGGAAAAAATCAAGTCCATAAAAACTCCCGATCCGCATACCGTCGTCATAACCTTAAAGGAACCCTTCGCGCCTTTCATGGGCAGCCTTACGATTGGAATCGTGCCGGAAAATTCAGACGACCTGAAAAAAAACCCGGCTGGTACGGGGCCTTTCAGGTTCGTGGATTATGAGCGCGGAAGCAGGCTGCGGCTTGCCGCCAATAAAGATTACTTCGGCGGCGCTCCAGAACTTTCCGGCGTAATCTTTAAAATACTGCCGGACGAGACGGTGCGGCTGCTGGAATTGAAAAAAGGCGGCGTACATCTTGTCCAGAATCCCATAACGCCCGCCGTCCTGCCCTGGCTTGAAAAACAAGACGGGATTGTAGTTAAAAAAATGGAGGGTACGAACGTATCGTACATCGGTTTCAATATGCAGGATAAAATACTGTCCAACGTGAAGGTACGCCGCGCAATAGCGCATGCCATCGACCGTGAATCGATCATCCGTTATCTGTTAAAAAATCTGGCGGTAAAAACCCCCACGCTGCTTGCTTCGGCAAACCCGTTTCACGATGGCGAGCTTGCGGGCATCGGCTACGATCCCGAAAAATCCAAAAAGCTGCTGGACGAGGCCGGCTACCGAAATCCGGGCGGCGGAAAGCCCCGCTTCAGGCTTACGTACAAAACGTCGAAAAATCCCACGCGAAAAAAAATCGCGGAAATCATCGCGCAGCAGTTAAGCAAAGTGGGTATAAAAATAACCATAAAGAGTTTCGAGTGGGGTACGTTTTTTTCGGACATAAAAAATGGAAATTTTCAGATGTATTCGCTGACATGGGTTGGGATAGCCGACCCGGACATTTATCACTATATCTTCCACTCCAAAAACGTTCCGCCCAAAGGGGCCAACCGGGGACGCTACGTTAACGCCGCGCTGGACGCGCTGCTGGATAAAGGACGCCGTGAAACGGAGTTCGCCAACAGAAAAAAGATTTACGGCGAAGTGCAAAAAATAATTTACAATGACGCGCCCTACGTGCATCTTTGGGTATCGGTTAACGTGGCGGCGATGAACCGCATGGTAAAAGGGTTCGAGATGTACCCCGACGAAAGCCTTGGCTCGCTTGCCCACGCGCGGCTGGAGGAATAGATGCGGGCGTATCTTATTAAAAGGATTTTGGCAATCATCCCTACCGTGCTGGGCGTGGTGACCGCGGTATTCCTCATGATCCACCTGATACCCGGAGACCCTGTCGAAATCATGCTGGGCGAGTCCGCGCAGGCCGCCGAAAAGGAATCGATGCGCCACGAGCTGGGACTCGACAAACCGATCCTGACCCAGTACGGAGGTTACATAGCCGGACTGCTGAGGGGCGACATGGGCAACTCCATCCATACACGGCAGCCGGTTATCGGCGAAATACTTTCAAGGTGGCCCGCTACGCTTGAGCTTGCCGTTACTGCGCTTTTTTTTGCGGTGGCGCTATCCGTTCCGATGGGCGTGCTGGCCGCGGCCATGCGCGATTCCGCGGTTGATCGCGGTTCGCTTATCGTTTCGCTTTTAGGGATCGCCATGCCGAACTTCTGGCTGGGGCCGCTTTTGATTATTCTCTTTTCCATAAAGCTCGGATGGCTGCCGGTGTCGGGCCGCGACGGGTATTTGAGCATCGTGCTGCCCGCGATCACGCTCGGTACGGCTATGGCCGCCATACTTTTGCGGCTCACGCGCGCTTCGGTACTGGAAGTTATCGGTGAAGACTTCATACGGGCAGCCAGAGCGCGCGGCGCAAGCGAGTGGGTCGTTTATCTAAAGCACGCGCTGGCAAACGCTCTGTTGCCGGTGGTAACGGTTGTGGGGCTTCAACTCGGCGCGCTCCTTTCCGGGGCGGTGATAACGGAAACCATCTTCTCGTGGCCCGGTATAGGCAGGCTGATGATAGAAGCGATAGAAACGCGGGATTACCCGCTTGTGCAGGGATGCGTGCTTAACATCGCGCTTTGTTACGTATTCGTAAATTTCCTTGTGGACATCCTGTACGCCGCCGTCGATCCGCGCATAAGGCTTGACAGGTGATGAACAAAACTTTTTACTTCGGTGCGGGAGCGCTTGCGCTCTTCGCGCTCATGGCGCTGCTGGCCCCCTGGATAGCCCCGTATGATCCTTACCGGCAGGAGTTGCTGTTCGGGCTGAACACTCCGGACGCGGCTCACTGGATGGGGCGCGATCAATTGGGGCGCGACTTGCTTAGCCGCGTCATCCACGGTTCCAGCGTCAGTCTTGTCGTGGGGTTTTTGGCGATAAGCATAAGCGCGTCCGTCGGTATTATTGTCGGCGGATTGGCCGGCGCGTTGGGCGGAAAGGTAGACGGCGTCATCATGCGCTTCATCGACATCGTGATGGCTTTTCCGGGAATCCTTCTTGCCATTTCCATTATGTCCATTCTTGGGCCGGGGCTTTCCAACGTTATTTTTGCGCTCTGCCTTACCGGATGGGTAGGCTTTGCCAGGATCACCCGCGGGCAGATTCTATCCTTGCGCGAACGCGAGTACGTTATAGCCGCCTCCGCCGCCGGGGCGCACGAAGGCAGGATTTTGCTGTTTCATTATCTGCCTAACGCCGCCGCGCCGCTTCTGATAGAAGCCGCCTTCGGCATGGCGGCCGTTATCGTGGCGGAGGCCGGCCTCAGCTTTCTGGGTCTGGGCATCCAGCCGCCCGCTCCCAGCTGGGGCGCTATGTTGAACGAGGGCAGACCCTTCCTGCTCATAGCTCCGCACCTTACGGCGTTTCCGGGACTTTGCCTGATGCTGCTGGTGCTTGCGATAAACCTCACTGCCGACGGACTGCGCGATATACTCGACCCGAAATCGAAATGCTGAACGTCGAAGCGGCATGACCTCCTCTGTAAATTGTTACGCCCGGTTTTTTACTTCCACTTCATGTTTCTTAAATAGCATTAATGACTATAATAAGTAGAAATATATTACGGATGCGGCGGCGGGCGGCCTTATCTAAAAAGAGCCGGGTACCGATAACAGAGACAAAATGATTTTAAAAAATCCCAAAGAAGTGATCGACGCTTTCAATAACGCGATTTCCGTAAGTCTTGAATTCCACGGGCATCAATACCGGGGTGAGGTGGTTGACATCAAGGTGGGGGAACATGTCGTATTCAAGGTTAAAAACGCCGACGACGGGCTTGTACGCGTGCCGATTGGGTACGATCTTATTTATCTGCGGCTGCTGACCAAAGGGGGAAAAGCTATTACGTACCGGACGGAGCTGCAAAAGAAGAAGATTCCCCTTATGCTGCTGAAATTCCCCGAGGAGGAACAACCGACGTTCATCCGGGCGCACCACCGCCACCACGTAAACATGAGTACGCCTATAGTGGTAACCAAAAGGGAAGCCGGGCTTCTGGAAGGGAATATCTCCGGCATTGGATCGATCACCGATTTAAGCGAAGGCGGCTGCGCCGTCAAAACATCCTTGAGGCTGGAAAGTAATGACACCATAAATCTGTTCCTGAACCTCTCCGATTCCAGCGGGCATAACAGCATGGAACTGACCGGCGAAGTAAAACGCGTAGGAAAGCCATCCGGGAAGATAATCAACTACGGCATACAGTTCAAGAATATGGATCGCTGGAAATTAAAAGAGCTTGGGGAGTTTATCAAACGCCATCCCTCCATGGCCGCGTCCGGTTATAACGATGATACCGGATCAATATAAAAGTTTTACCGGGGAACTGTGGAACCTGGTTTTCCCCAGACGGTGCGCCGTATGCAGGTCAGACGCGACGCCGGACGGATATGCTGAAATCTGCGAAGATTGTAAAAGCGGCATATCCCCCCAAATGGGTTCCGCCTGCCTTGTATGCGGCGAGCCGATTGACGGTTCGTTAAGCACGGCGGGGATCGTTCGATGCGGCCGGTGCCGGATCAAAATGCCCCCGTTCGATAAAACCGTCTTTGCGCTTCGCTACGAGGGTACGGTTCGCAGTCTTATTCATCGGTTCAAGTTCGGCGGCAGGAAAGGTCTCGCCGGAGCGGTCATAGCTCCGATGCTCTGCGCCCGGCTGCAAAGAGGCCTCGAAATGGACAGGGTTGACCTTGTTGTCCCTATACCTTTGCATCGCGCGCGGCTGCTGAAGCGGGGATTTAATCAGTCCTACCTTCTGGCGCGGGAGATCGGAACCACATTTTCGCTTGAAACCTCAACGGACATTATTTTCAGAAAAAAAGACACCGCCGCCCAGTTCAGGCAAACCCGCGCACAAAGGTGGGCGAATATAAGAAACGCCTTCAGGTTGTACGGCTCCGAAAAACTGAAAGGTAAACGGCTGCTGCTTGTAGACGACATAATGACGACCGGCGCAACGATGTTTGAAGCCGCCAGAATACTGAAAAAGGGAGGCGCAAAATCAATAGCGTGCGCGGTAGCTGCGAGGGCGGCGAAAAGTTAAAGCATATTGCTTTACCATGGATACGATGTACGCACGTAATGTTGATATTCAGACCTTGGAATATCTATCGTATCCGCTAAAACTTGAAACGCTATGGAACATGGAGATTGAGGTTCTCGTCAACCCGCTTTTTTAATGAAAAATCGGTGCTCACGGAAAACGAACAACCAGGTCTTATTACCGAGCCGAAAAAATAATTTAAAATGGCATTATTAAAAAAGCCCGATCCGGCATCAGACTCCATTACGATAAGACGCGCAGAGGTGGATGACATCCAGGCCATGTGGGAGATAGATCGGGAATGTTTCGAGCCCGGCGTGGCGTATTCGATAGACATTTTTTACTACTATCTGCTGATAGACCGCGAGCCTGCCTTTGCGGCGCTCGACGGCGGCAAACTTGCAGGTTTTGTACTCACCTCCAAAACGGAGCAAACCGCAGGACAGATAATCACAATAGACATACTGCCGAAATGGAGGAGGGCGGGAATCGGCTCGAAGCTGATGGCTGTTTCGGAAGAGGCCCTGGTACAGCGCGGCGCGACTGTCATTAATCTTCAAGTGGCGGCGGATAACGGAGCGGCGATAGAATTCTACAAAAAACTGGGCTACCGGAAAGAAAATTTCATAAAAAACTACTACGGCAACGGCAAAGACGCATATCTGTTTATAAAAAAAACGTGAGTATCACTTTAAAACTTAAAACGCTATAGTCCGGCTTCGACAACCCGCGTATCCGCACGTCAGGCTGTGTAAGCGTTTATCAGGCAAAACTTCCTAACGCCTCTTCAGCGTTACTGAAAACCTCGAATCTGGACAAAATACCCGTAACCTCCATCGGAGCTTTTATTTCCGGCTGCAAAGACGCAAGTTTGAGCGAGCCGCCTTTATCCTCAATGTTTTTCAAGGTTGTCACAAGCATTCCGAGTCCGTAGCTTGAGATGAACTCTACCTTGCTCATATCCAGTATTACCTTGATTACGCTGTCGTGGATCATGTTTTCAAACATTTCCAGCACAATCGGAGTTGAGTGAACATCCAGCCTGCCGTCCAGCCGGACCAACTCCACGTCGTTATCAAAGGTATCCTTGCTTATTTTCACTTTTACTCTTGGGAGATACAAACGTTAATGGATATTCCATAGCATTTTAAATTTTGGCAGATACGATAGATATTCCAAGGTCTGAATATCAAGACATTACGTATGTGGCATCGTGTTCATGTAAAGCAATATGCTTTAGTGGGGCCTCAGCCACACCCTGACCACCTCCACCACCACCTCGGGGTTTGCATCGGTCATGGTCTTGATTGTTTCCAGGTTACGCGGGCTTCCGGGCGGTATATCCACCCCCCCCAATACATTCGTCTCCCATCGCGGAGCCGCTATTTCGGTCTGCCGTGCGGGTTTTTGCCTGATTTTCTTCTCTTTTTTCCTATCGGATAAAAAAAGGTAAACCCCGACAGCCATTACAATAACCGCCAGAACTATAAACGCGATTCCGTACATTACCAGCATAACTATATTTTAACCCCTGGGATGCGATTTTCGATGTAATTCCGCCAGCCGCCAGCTGTTAAGGTGGGTGTATATCTGCGTGGATGTAACGCTTGCGTGGCCGAGCATCATCTGTACCGCCCGCAAATCCGCGCCGCCCTGAAGAAGATGCGACGCGAACGAGTGCCGTAAAAGATGCGGCGTTATTTTTCTTTTTATACCCGCAAGGCGGCCGTATCTTTTTATTGTCAGCCAAAACATCTGGCGCGTCATCGGCCCGCCAAGTCTTGTCAGAAACAGTTCCGGCGGGTTTTTTTTCTTAAAGAATTTCGGTCGTGCGCCCGTAATGTAGCCGGATAGCTTGTCCACGGCGCGTCCGACGATGGGGATCATCCTCTCCTTGGAGCACTTGCCCATGACAAGTATATAGCCTGGCGTCATATGCACATCTTCGAGCTTCATATTGACCAGCTCGGAAACCCTCAAGCCGGTAGAGTAAAGAAGTTCCAGCATGGCTCCGTCGCGTTTGCAGGCCGGCTTGCTTTCGTCCGGTTGGGCCAGCAGCGCTTCCACCTGCCCGATGTTCAATACTTGCGGCAGACGGCTTGACGTGCCTGGCGTTTCGATATTTTCGGTCGGATCCGATTCCAGCCTGTTTTGGGTAACGCAGAACCTGAAAAACATCCTTATGGCGGACAGCTTGCGGGCCGTGGATCTAACCGAAATCCCCCCGGCGCGAAGGTTTTTTATATACGACGTCACGGACGCCGGTCCGAGTCTTTCAAAATTATCCCGGTCGGCCTTTACGCGCTCAATATAACCCCGCACGTCGCGCTGGTACGCCGAGACGGTGTTTTCGGAAAGGTTGCGGTCAACGACAAGATATTTTATCCAGTCATCCAGCAGCTTCTCCATCAGGCATAGCCTTCGGTCTGTCTCAGGAACGGGTTGTGCCTTTTTTCGTGACCTATGGTTGTTGTTTCGCCGTGCCCCGGATAAACGACGGTATCGTCCGGCAGCGTCAGCAGCTTTTCCTGTATCGACTTTATAAGTGTTTCGTGGTCGCCGCCCGTGAGGTCGGAACGGCCGACTGAATCGCGGAAAAGCGTATCCCCCACGATGAGTTTTCCTTCAGACAAAAGACATATGCCGCCCCTTGTGTGGCCGGGAGTGTGTATGACCTTAAGCGAGAAGTCGTCGCAAAGGTCGATGAGTTCGCCGTCGATTGCGGCGGCATCGTTTTTCGGTGGCAGCCGCAGGCCCATGTACTTCGCAATCTCGTGCTGTTCGGGGTCGGTGAGCATCCATTCGTCGTCCTTGTGGCACATGAAGGGCATCCCGAAGCGTTCGACAAGTTTGCTTACAGCGCCGGTGTGGTCGGAGTGGCAATGGGTATTCACGATCAGCCTGGGAATAAGCCCGGAATCCTCGATGAACTTTATTATTCTTCCGCCGCTGTCGCCGGGATCAACTATTATCGCCGTAAGGTGCTTTTCGCAATAGATGACAAGGCAGTTTTCTTCAATGGGTCCAACGGTGATAATCTCAATTTTCATTCTTGTACTATGACTTTTTGTACTATAACGTTTTTAACATATTGTATTTTTACGCCCCGATTTTATTAAAGGCCCGATTTTGCCGGAGGTATGAGCGCGTCGAGTTTTTTTAGAAATTCATCGGCGGTTATAAATCCGGTAAACCTGTCCAGTTCACGTCCACGGTAATCAAAAAGTATCACCGTGGGAACGCCGTAAACGGCAAACTTTTCTTTTGTTCTCTTCTCTTCGGCGCTCATGCGGGTAAGGTCTACCTCCAGCGGTTCGAATTCCGCCGCGCGCGCCACGACCCTCTTGTCGCCGAACGTGTATATCTCCAGCTCCCTGCACGGCAGGCACCAGTCCGCCGTGAAATCTATAACCACCGGCCTGTTTTTTTTCAGGGCTTCCTCAAAGGCCGCGTCGCTGTACTCCTTGAATTCAAGCCGGGTTCCGGGCGCGCCGGAAAGCATCGAGTACCAGATGCCCAGCGCAATCACCCCGCCGCTCAGGGCGAATCTGAAAACGTTGAAAACCGCGCCGCCGGTTTTTCTGCCAGCGATCATCAGATATGTCCCGCCCGCCAGTGCGACGGTAAGCGCAAGTATCCTCAATGTTTTTTCCGACAATAAAGGCTCCGCGAAGTAAAGAGCCATGCCCAGAAGCGCAACGCCGAAAAACTTCTTTACCCATACCATCCACTCCCCGGCGCGTGGAAGCGATCCCAGCGCGCCGCTGAAAAACGCCAGCGCCACGAACGGCAAACCCATCCCCAGCGCGAGGGTGAAAAAAAGCGTAAAACCAAGCAGTGGATCCTGGCGTTCGCCCACGAATGTAATGAGTCCAATGATAAAAGGTCCCACGCACGGAGCGGCAACCACTCCAACCATGACCCCCATGAAGAAAGTACCGAAAAACCCGCTGTAGCTTTTTGAAGACGCCCTTAGCAGCAGCGACGGAACGGGGATGTTGTACACGCCGAACATTGAAAGGGACAGGGCGACGACTATGGCGACAAGAAAGGTGATTACAAAACTGTTTTGCATTATCTCGCCGAAAAGGGAACCGGTGATGGCGGCAACGGTTCCGAGCGTCGAGTACATCAGCGCCAGACCCAGAAGGTAAACAAGGGCGTGAGAGAAAATTTCGCGACGGGAGCGTCCCGTGGCCGCGCCGAAATAGCCCACCGTAATGGGTATGATCGGATAAACGCACGGCGTAAGGTTTAAAGCCAGCCCGCCTATGAAAACAAGAAACAGCATCGTAATAGTAGCGGCGCCGCCGAATTTTTCAAATATCCCGCCGCCGGAGGATGGAACGGATAATAGCGAAGCGTACTTATCGAACAGCTCCGGCTCAAGCGGTTCGCCGTTTGCGCCGACCCTTAACAAAACCGATTGGGTTAATTCAGCGGGCAGCAGGCACGCCGTATCCGTACACGCCTGATACTCAAGCCGCGCATCAAGCGTTATGCCGGATTCGCCCCCCTCCGTTATGCTTACGGACGTGGTTATGTAAACCGTTCCTTCGTATATCGCCAGCTTTGTCATTGAAAACGCGAATTTCTTGAGTTCCGCTTCGGGATAAACAACCCTGCCAAGCGTCGCCTGCTCGCCTGACGCCGTGAAAAAAACCTTTGTCGGTATCAGCGTTGCGTCCTTCGGGTTTGACGAATTGATGTGATAACCATCCTTTATGGTTATTTCCATCAAGACGGGATAGCTTCTGCCCGTTGCGAACTCGGCGGCGGGAAGAACCAGCCTCATCGAAACCGGCTCCTCGAACGCCAATACGCGTGGCGCCGAAAGGACAACCAGGAAAATCGATAGTAATATAAAAAGTCTTTTTCGTGTGCCCATGTTAATTGTATAAAATTGTACAGCCTGCGAAGCCGCCGCACAACGCGGCACCTGCCCTGCGGGTAATTGGATAATTAAAGTCGAATCCGTTTTTTTTCGATAAAAAGGTTGTAGATATAAAATCCCATTTTATTATTCGGGAATAAAAAAACTTGAAAAACCTTTTTTCTTCAAGCGATAATGTTCATGCTATGAGTAATCTTGGTACGGGGCTGGGGGAAAAGTGGTATGCCGTACGCGTTATCCCCCAGAATGAACTGAAAATCTCTAATGTTTTAAGAGAAAAAGTTGACGTCGACTCCCATGCGTTTTGCCGCAAGGTCTGGAAACTCATCAACGGCAAAAGGGTAATAAGCAATAAGCCGCTGCTGAGTACTTATATTTTTATTTTTGCAAATCTGAAAAAAATCAACTGGCGGCTGTTTTATTCGGCGGGAAGAATTCTGGGGCCCGTAAAATTCGGGGGAACGCCGGCGCCGATTCCCGAAGAGCAAATCCTGAATCTTAAAAGGCTTTGCGCTTCCGAATCGCCGGTCCACGATTTCGATATTTCAAAACTGAAACCCAATGACAAGGTAGAGGTAATCTGCGGACCTTTAAAGGGAGCGGTTGGCAGTTACCAGAAGTTTGATGAAAAATCGGGGAAGTTTATCGTCAATTTCGATTTATTTAATCGTGCGCTGGCTACGGAGATCGAGGAAAACTACATTCGACCTTACTGACCTGCGCCCAGCGGTGCAACACGTAAATACCGCCATATTTCATCCTCCTTAAAGAGTTCCTGTTGTCATCCTGAGCTTGTCGAAGGGCGCTTTGAAATTCATCCTTGTCGTGGTTCGATAAACTCACCATGACAAGCATTAACGGTTATTGACAAGCCGGTAAAAAAAACCTTCCAGCCGCCAGTCCTTCTGCTTTACCGATGCGTTTAAGGCGGCAATTTCAGGATGTAAACGCATTACGTCCATTGCATTTTTGAAGTCAACTTTCATTTTTTTCCCCGTGACAGCCTTAAACAACATTTCAAACATCATGAGATCGCGCTCTTCGTCTACGGTCATACGAAAGTCCCCGCGCATCCATTCCGGCGCATCGGTGGTCTGTATAACGAAACTTTCTGGATTTTCCAACAGGTACGGCGTAACGTGCTCGCGCTGGTGCGGTTTTCCGGCTTCACGATGGATTTTTTCCAGTGCGCGCATGGATATTACTTCTCCGGTTACGCCAAGCGGGATTTTTGAACGGTTGTATGTAAAATCCGCTTCCCGTTCGATATGGCGGGTTATCATTTCGTCCAGATATTCAGCCGCCGCAAGCGGGTTATCGCCGCATAGCCGGATTACAGGATCGGCGTTCACTTCCATAGCGGCATGGTAAAAACGCCCCAGAACGTCCTCGGCGTCTCCGCGAAAAACTTCCTTCACTCCAAGCTCCCTAACGTGATCGGCAAGCCGGGAATCCTCATCGCGGCTGGTTGTCGCAACCACTATGGATTTCGTATTTCTAACTTCCCCGGCTCCTTCGATAACCCAGTCGATAAGCGGCCTGCCGGCGAGTTTTATCATGGATTTTCCCGGCAGCCGCGTGGAGCCTATACGCGCCTGAATTATGATTACCGGATTTTTGACTGGTTTATTACTCAATTGCCGTTTTGGGTGGGAATGGGAATATAAATTTTCCTGCCTCCGGCCCGGGCCGATTTGTACAGGGCGAGTATCAATTCCAGCGCGTTTCTGGCCTCTGCGCCGTTGGATAGCGGAGGCTCGCCGGTTTCCACGGCGCGAACCAGCTCACTTACGCCGCCCAGAAAACCGTTTGTCCGCTTCTTCAGCGGTTTGAAAGGAGCGGGGTTAAGCTCCCGGAAGCCGGTATACCTGCCGCTTTTTCCCGATCTGCCTGCATGTATGCCGGAATTGCCGATACGTATACGGCCGTTCTGGAACTGGAGGTCTACGTCGAACTTGAAGTAATCCCGCTCACCGCTCGCTTCCACAAAAACGTTAACGCCGTTTCCAAGACGTATCAAACCGAATGCGGTGGACTCGATAAATTTTTTTCCATTAGGCCGCTCGTCAAAGCCTACCACCCACTTTGCCGGACCGCCGTAATAAAGTATCAGATCCATCAGATGCGTGCCGTCGTGGAAAAGCGCGCCCCCGACGTATTTATCGGCAGGCAGCTTGGGCGGCGGCGCGGACAGCGCATGAGCGACGATGGTTTTAAGCGGGCCGTAAAGTTTTTTATGCACCATCTTTTTTACTTTTACAAAATTTGCGTCGAATCTCCGCTCGTGCCCCACGATAAGTTTTATATTGCGCC
Organism: bacterium; assembly: GCA_036244935.1. GTDB lineage: Bacteria > Nitrospinota_A > UBA7883 > JACRGQ01 > JACRGQ01 > BTTC01. The sequence continues at coordinate 18,228 of BTTC01000007.1, forward strand.
TTTTACAGATGGAGACCATTTTACCGGCTTCCCGCAGGTCACGCGCTATCGGTTTTTCGCAGTAAACGCCCTTTACCGATTTCGTTGATGCGGCCTTCAGTACAATCGGGCAGTGCAGCTCCGTCCATGCCGCAATACTTACGATGTCCGGCTGTTCGCGTTTCAGCAGCTCACGGTAATCGCTGTACAACGAACCGGGCGGCACGTTCCATCGCCGTCCGAATTTTTTCAGACGCTCGCCGTCGATATCGCATGCGGAGGTGATAACGGTTTTTGGATGCCGGGCGAAAGCGCCCGCATGGGAAGCGGGTTTGGGGCGCAGCGGATCGTCCTCCAGAAGTGAACCTATCCGGCCGCAGCCGATAACCGCAATTTTGTACATACACATACGACAAACCTTTATCAAGTTTTCAACCTTAAGGTTGAACTTTTACTATGTTCATGGTTCGACAAGCTCACCACGACAAGAGACGGTCACCACGACAAGCATTAGCAGTAAAACCCCTCCTGCGCCTCCCCTTACATGCCTTGCGGCAAGGGGAGGAGAAAGACTTAAATCCGTCATTTGCGCTTGAAATTTAAAAACTGGGGGTGGGCAAGATTTTCAGCGTGGTGGTAAAGGCTTTCTTCGTAACTCACCATGGTCAGATTATCCGTGAACTCGCCTATCCTGGGCGCAACGCCGCCGTTGATCATTTCGAGTATCATCGCCGGGAAATCGGCTCCTGCCTTTATCGTAAGTTGAATTGCGCCTGAAAAACGCGGGTTTACTTCAAAGTACGTAATCTTGCCGCCGTCCACCTTGCATTGGAGGTTCGCGGCGCCGATGATACCCAGAGTTTCGGCCACTTTTGCGCTGAGGTCGATAAGTTTTTTATTTTTTTCAGTCCTTCCCCTGTCGCTTACGCCGGAGCGTATAACAAGCCTTTCGCGCGGTACGACCGATATAACGCGGCCGTCAAAACCGCAAAGAACGTCCACCGTATACTCCTTTCCGGCAAGGAATTTCTGGCCAACCGGCTCTTCGAGTTATTCAAGGAAAAAATCGAGCTCCCGTCCGTTTTTTACGTGAAAAGCGCCGACCGCTCCCCGTCCCTAGCGCTGTTTAATAAAAATCGGAGGTTTCGTTTTCAGACGTTTCAC